>JAGSPS010000334.1 GCA_018262315.1 Deltaproteobacteria bacterium
ATGGGCGCCGCGGTCGTCGTCTTCGACGCCCTCTTCGCCGAGCCTGATCGCACCTCTCCGTTGCGGCTTCTCGACGGCATCGCGGGTCTCGCGGTGAACCAGAAGCTCCGACGCGAGATCGAGCAGCTGCCGGATCACGATGCGGTGTTGGCCGGCGCCTTCGCCAACGGCCACGTCGTCACGGGTTTCGTCTTCACCAACGACGCGCGCGGCGGCAAGCCGCGGGCGGCGGCGGGCTTCAGCTACGGCGGCGATCCGTTCGCGCATCTCTTCCCGCGCAGCGGAACCGTCGCGAATCTCCCGGCGCTCGAAGCGGCCGCCAGCGGCAACGGCGCCTTCACCGTGGACCCCGATCCCGACGGCATCCACCGCCGCGTGCCGCTCGTCTTCTCCCACCAGGGCGCGCTCTACCCGTCGCTGGCGGCGGAGGCGATCCGCGTCGCCACGGACGCGCGCTCGTACAGCATCAAGACGGCAGGCTCGAGCGGCGAGGCGAGCTTCGGCAAGAGCACGGGCATCACGCAGCTTCGGATCGGAAGGGAGTTCACGGTCCCCACCAACTCGCGCGGCGAGATCTGGGTCTGGTACACGCAGCCCGTCGCCGCGCGCTACGTGCCGGCGTGGGAGGTGCTCGCAGGGAATGTCGATCGGCAGAAGATCGAGGGCAACATCGTGCTCGTGGGCACCACCGCCGCGGGCCTTCGCGACGTGCGCGCCACGCCACTCGATCCGGTGTCGCCCGGAGTGGCCGTTCACGCGCAGATCATCGAGCAGATCCTGCTCGGCGAATATCTCGAACGTCCCGATTGGGCGACCGGCGCGGAGCTGCTCTACCTGTTTGCGCTCGGCCTGCCGCTGGCGCTGCTGATTCCGCGCGTCGGCGCGGTGGGCACGGCGCTGCTCGGCGGCAGCGGGATCGCGGTTGCGGTGGCGCTCTCCTGGTACGCCTACAGCTCCTGGCGCTGGCTGCTCGATCCGATCTACCCGGGCCTCGCCGCGCTCGGCGTCTATCTGGTGGGCTCGCTGCAGAACTTCCTGCAGAGCGAGGCGCAGCGCCGCAGCGTGCGCAGAGCGTTCAGCCGCTACCTCTCCCCGACGCTGGTGGACGAGCTGGCTGCGGACCCGGCCAGGCTCCGCCTCGGCGGGGAGATGCGCGACATGACGCTGCTCTTCTGCGACGTGCGCGGCTTCACCACCCTCTCGGAGCAGCTCGACCCCCACGCACTCACGCATCTCGTCAATCGTTTCCTGACACCGATGACGGACATCATCCTCGCGGCTCGCGGCTTCATCGACAAGTACATGGGCGACGCGATCATGGCGTTCTGGAACGCTCCCCTCGACGACCCCGAACACCCCCGCCATGCCTGCGAAGCGGCGCTCTCGATGCTGAAGGCGCTGGAGCAGCTGAACGTGCAGCTCGCCCGTGGCGACGAAGGGATCGGGCGTCCCCTCGCACCGCTGGCCGTCGGCATCGGGATCAACACGGGACTGTGCTGTGTCGGGAACATGGGATCCGATCAGCGCTTCGACTACTCCGTGATCAGCGACGAGGTGAATCTCGCGTCGCGGCTGGAAGGGCAGTCCCCGACCTACGGCGTTTCGATCGTGATCGGCGAGAGCACGCGGGTGCGCGTCGCCACGTTCGCGTGCCTCGAACTCGACCGGATTCGCGTCAAGGGCAAGACGCACCCGGTGCGCATCTACACGCTGCTCGGCGGCGAAGCGCTGGCGTCGAGCGAGCGGTTCCAGGAGCTCGTGAAGGCGCACGACGCAATGCTCGCGGCCTATCGGGGCCGGCGCTGGGAAGAAGCGCTGGCTGCGATCTCGGAGTGCCGGCGCCTCGGGCCAGACCTCGGACTCGAGCAGTTGCACCGCCTCTACGAGACGCGCGTAGCCGGCTTCCGCAGCGCTCCGCCGCCACCGGAGTGGGACGGCGTCTACGTGGCCTCCAGCAAGTAGCGCGGGCGCGACGGCCCGGAGCGTTCGCGCGGGGTCCCGGTTCTAGTCGAGCAGTCGCGTGTCGAGCTTGTGCGGCGCGGGGACCCAGTAGGGGACGAGCCTTCGGTAGCGCTCGAAGCGCTCGCCATATGCGGCGGCGTAGCGGCGCTCCTTCAGCGCCGGCCCGGCGACGCAATAGAGCGTCCATGCGGATGCCAGCAGCAGATGGTCCGGAGTCCACGCCGGACCCGTCCACAGCGTGAGCGCGAAGGCCAGGTAGATCGGCTGTCGCACGTAGCGGAACAGGCCGCGTGCGGGGAAGTCGCCGTAGCGCGGGGCCCGATCCCGCAGCACCGCGCCCCAGCCGAGGAAACCGGTCTGCAGCGCGAGACCGGCGTCGGCCATCCCCTTCAGCAGCAGCCCCCACGACGCGGCGTAGGCAATCGTCAGGGCGACGCGCAGCGCGCCGTGCGGCTCCCACCACGTCGGTCCGATCGGGGACCAGGCGCCGAAGGTGAGCAGCAGTTGCAGCGAGGAGATCGCCGCGAACGAGGTGGTGCCGAGCGCGGGTCCGAGCCCGACCGGCGCGAGCCGCGCGAGCACCGCCCGGCCGCGTTCCGACAACAGGAACGAATGCACGACGACGAACTGTAGAGCCAGCAGCACGTCCGCGAAGGCGGCCGCGCCGCCCACCAGATGTCTGCGTCCGAGTCGCAGTCCCGTGTAGAGCCCCAGCATCATCGCGGCGATCCCCGCCGCGAAGGACAGATGGCAGATGACGCCGTAGAGGAGCGCGATCCCGCGCTGCTTGCCGCTGTACATCGAAGCCCCGCTCTCCACTACGACGCGATCCGCGCGCAACCCACGGTCATCGGCATCGAAATCTCGGCGATCGAGCTGACCGAACCATGACGGCCGGCCCGCGCACTCAATCGTCGTCGTCGTCGCGGTCGGACGATCGGGTCGTGTGGGCCGGCGCTCCCGTGCCGGGCGAATCCGCTGCAGCCTTCGCGTAGGCGCTCGCGGCGCCGTACTTGTAGACCAGCTCGCCGCCGGAGTGACCGACGGCGACACCCGCCGCCAGCACGGCGAGTCCCGCGACCAGCGTGGCGGCGCGCCCGGCGCGCCCGCGGCCGCCCTGCAGCAGGCCCGCCGCCGAGACGAGCGCCGCCGCGATTGCGATGTACAGGAAGCGTTCCGCAGCGTCCTGGTGCTCGTCGATGTGGTGCTCGGCGACGACACGTTCGACTTTCTCTTCCTGGTCTTCCCCGGTCTCGAGCGCGAGCCAGGCGCACCCGACGAGCGCGACCTGGAGCACGACCACCGCAATCCAGGTGCGAGCGGGAACCCAGCCGGCTCGGATCGCCACGAAGGCAGCGAGCGCGAGGGCGGGGACCAGCACGGCGAGCGCGATCGGGAAGTGCACGATGGCGGGATGCAGCGGATCCGGGATGGACAACATGGCGATCCTCCACGTCCCGGTCTGGGACGCGCGGGCAGGATTGCACCGAAAAGCTCGCGGGACATCCTGCGAACGACGAAATCGGGCTGCAAGCGCGGCTCACGAGAAGGATCAGATGACGATCGCGACCGATCTCGGGAATCTCCTCCCACGGGTCGCGTTCTCGCTCGGCGCGGTCGTGTGGAACCGCAGGATTCTCAGCGGCTCTCGGGCACCGGCCAC
>JAGSPS010000335.1 GCA_018262315.1 Deltaproteobacteria bacterium
CCGCCGCTGCGTCCCGACGACGGGCGCCTGGTGCGCGGCCGCAAGAGTCGCGCGCGCATCCTCGCCGCCGCGCGCGACCTCTTCCACGAGCACGGCTTCGACGGCGCCACGCTGCGCGCGATCGCCGAGCGCGCCGGCATGGGCGCCAGCTCGATCTACCGCCACATCAACACCAAGGAAGAGCTGCTGATCGACGACCTCGCCGCGCGTCAGGAAGAGGCGTGGCGGCGTTTTCGCGCCCGTGACGACCACGCGAGCCCGACACGCGAACGCGTGCTCGCTTTCTTCGCCGAGCAGCACCGCCTGCTCTCCGAAGACGCCGACTTCACGACGATCGCGCTGCGCGCGCTGACGCATCCCGAAGCGCGCGTCGCGAAGCGCGTGCTCGCGCTGCACGACCGCACCATCGGCCTGCTCGCCGAGATCCTGTTGCGCGGCCGCGTGCGCGGCGACCTCGCGCGCGAAGCCGACGTGCTGCTCGGCGCCCGCGCGCTCTTCCACGCCGCCCTCGGCGCGCGCATCTCGTGGGCGAACGGCCTGGTGTCGGCCGAAGGCTGCGCCACGTCGATCCACTCGTCGGTCGATCTGCTGTTCCGCGGGCTTTCTTCTTCGCCCTAGAAACCGAGGAGAAGCGCATGCCGCCGTGGTTGATCTTCGTGATCATCGGCGCAGTCGGAGGCGTCGCTGCGGGCCTGTTCGGCGTCGGCGGCGGCGTCGTCATCGTCCCAGCGCTCATCTACTGGGCCGGCTTCTCGCAACATCGGGCAACGGGAACGAGCCTCGCCGTGCTGCTGCCGCCGATCGGCCTCGCCGCCACGATCGAGTACTACCGCCACGGCAACGTCGATCTCCGCGCGGCGCTGATCCTGGCCGTGATGATGTTCGTCGGCGCGTGGGTCGGCGCCTACTTCGCGAACCAGATGAAGGGACCCCACCTGCGCCTGCTCTTCGGCGTCTTCCTCACCGGCCTCGGGGGCTATCTCGTGTACGGCGCCTGCAAGCGGCTGGGGTGGCTCTAACCCGCTGAAGCCGCGACGCGCGGCAGGAAGACGCGTATGCGCGTGCCGCGACCCAACTCGCTGTCGACTTGCAGGAAGCCGCCGCTGCGCTCGACCGCGCGGTAGACCACGGCGAGCCCGATGCCGGTCCCCTTGCCAGCGGGCTTGGTGGTGAAGAAGGGCTCGAAGAGCCGGTCGCGTGTGGCGGCGTCCATGCCGGTGCCGGTGTCACTCACTTCGAGCAGCACGTAGATGCTCCTCGCGCCCGAAGGCGAGCAGATCCTTGATCAGCGCCGTAGCGCGCTCGGCGGTGTCGAGGATCTCGCGTGCGGCATCGGTGACACGCGGTGTCGTGCTCGCGCGGCGGATCTCTTCGGCGCAGCCGATCACCACCGTGAGGAAGTTCCGGAAGTCATGGGCGACGCCGGCCGCGAGCCGGCCCAGCGCCTCCATCTTCCGCGGCCCAATGAGATAGGCATCCTGGGCGCGCAGCCGGGACTCCGCGTCGCCGAGCGCGTCCTCTTCGAGGAACCGCGCCACCGCGTCGGCGACGGCACCGGCGAAGTCGCGCTCTTCGTCGGTCCATTGGCGCTCCGCGCTGTGCTCGTGACAAACCACTCCCGCGACCTCGCCGCTGCGATAGATCGGTGCGTCGAGCAGCGACACGATGCCGAGCGGCTCCAGATAGGCGGGGCCGAGCTCTCGCGTCAGCTCATGGTCGCGTGCCGCGACGGCGGGGATGTCGCGGCGCTCTTCGAGTGCGCGGCAGTAAATCGGGAAATCGGCGGCGCGCAGCATCGCGCCTTCCGAGTGCGTGTTCCCGGTACGCTCGAAGAGCGACTCGCAGCGGATCGCGCGGTGCTCGTCGACGAAGAGCCAGACACCGACGCGCTCCACTTCGAGCGCGTGCGCCGCGATCTCGGTCGCGCTCCGAAGCGCCTCGGCCTGCGAAACATCGTCACCGACGTGCAGGCGCGCGAGTCGCATTCGTGCGGCCTCGTATTCGCGCAACCCTCCCGCGCTCGTCGAGCCGGGGTCGACCATGCCGCGACCCTACGCGAGGCCGCCGGACGCCGCCACCTCGGCATTCCCCTCGACGAAGCGCACATAGAACTGGGGCGGCAGGAACGCGAACCAGAGCGCCCACGCACCCAGCAGCCCGAGCACGCCCACGCACAACAAGGCCGGACTCCAGGCAAAGACGAGCACGCCCTTCCCGATGTTGGTGACGAGCGCCATCGCGAGCATGGCCGCGGTGCAGGCGAGCGCGAAGCTCCAGAGCCCGAAGCGGTGGCAGGTGAAGCGGTCGACGAGACCGAGCGCGAGCCGGCGCCGGAGTCGGCGATGGTGCAGCAACGCGGCGGTCGCGCCCCAGGCGCTGGCGAACGCGCGCGACGCGACATGCAGGTGAAACCAGCTCGTGAACCCGGTCACGCTGCTGTGCTGGCCGGGCAGGATCACCGCCATCCAGGAATCGAAGAGCAGCGCAGACGTCACCACACACAAGTAGAACGCCCAACGCCGATCGGGATGGAAGACGCGCCAGATGCCGAAGCACAGGCTCGACGCGCTCGTGCTGTGCAGGAAGAGTGCGACCACCTCCACCGGGAAGGCCGCCCCGACCTCATCGCCGCGCGCCAACTCCATCGCGATGACTTCGACCAGCGCGGCCAGCGCGAGCGACGTCACCCCGATTCCGAGGAAGAACTCCGCGGCGCGATGCGACTCGCGCGCCAGCCAGAGTAGGCGACCGCCGACGGCGAAGCCCGCCACCAGGGTCGCGAAGAAAGACGCGGCTGCGAGAAGTTCCAGGCTCTGCACCTGCAAGTTGCTTCGGAGCCCGGGAGGAGTGGCTTGAGATGACGCGGGGGCGGTGGGCGGCGGCCCAATGAACTTCGCTCGCCTACGGCTCGCTGCGCGCTCCGCTTGCGCCGAACCGCTCCCAGAACAGGCACGCGTCCACCGCGTTGCGCGGCGGGCGACCGTAGCGGCCGATCGGCCAGCCGATCGGGATCAGCGCGCAGGTCGGTCGGTCCTCGGGAAGGCCGAGATACGCGTCGATCTCGGCGCCGAACGCGCGGTGCACGGTGGTGAGCGACGCGCCGAGTCCCACCGCGCGGCACGCGAGCAGGATGTTCTGCACCGCGGGAAACAGCGCTTGCGGCTGCGGCCCGCCGCGCCGCTCGACGCCCGCCACGAAGAGCTGCACCGGCACCTCGTGCATGTGTTCGGCGAGATGCAGCGCGGCCTGGATGTTGCGCCGCGTCGCGTCCGGGAACGACGGATCCTTCGCAGCCGCGAGCGCCGGCGCGATGTACGAGGCGAAGGCGCGCCGGTAGCGCTCCGCGACGAACGCGCGCCGCGCGGGATCCGTGACGGCGATGAAGCTCCACGGCTGCCTGTTGCCGCCGCTCGGCGCGAAGGTGCCGGCTTCGCAGACCTTGCGAATCAGCGCGCGCGGAACGGGATCGGGGCGCAACCGGCGGATCGCGCGCGTCGTGCGGATCGCCTCGAAGAGCCGCACGTCCTCGCCGATCGTCGCCACGTCGATCTCGCGCGGAACCTCGGACACGCGCGGCCCTCCCTCGAGCGGCCACGCTAGCATGCGAAGTCGCG
>JAGSPS010000336.1 GCA_018262315.1 Deltaproteobacteria bacterium
CCCCGCCGATGCATCGAATAACCTGACAAGAAATAACCTGACGCCCGGCACCGGCTATCACGTCAGCAGCGCTTCGAGGATCGCTTTCTGGGCGTGCAGGCGGTTCTCGGCCTGGTCGAAGACGATGCTTTGCGGGCCGTCGAGCACGTCGTCCGTGATCTCTTCGCCGCGATGGGCCGGCAGGCAGTGCATCACCAGGGCGTCCGGGGCGTGGCGCAGCAGGCGCGCGTTGACCTGGAAGGGCTCGAAGAGCGCTTTGCGCCGCTCGGACTCGGCTTCCTGGCCCATGCTCGTCCAGACGTCCGTGTAGACGAAGTGGGCCCCGCGCACGGCTTCGACCGGGTCCTCGGTGAAGGTGATGCGGGCACCGCTCGCGGCGGCCAGCGCCATCGCGCGCTGGCGCACCTGGCGCGCGGGCTGGTGGCTACGCGGCGTCGCGAGCCGCAGTTCGCCGCCGAGCACCGCGAATGCGTTGAGCAGCGAGTTGGCGACGTTGTTGCCGTCGCCGACGTACGCCACCGCGACCTTCTCGAGATCCGCGCGCTCGGTGATGGTCTGCAGATCGGCCATCGCCTGGCACGGGTGCAACAAGTCGGTGAGTCCGTTGATCACCGGGATCGTGGCCGCCGCGGCGAGTTCTTCGACGAGCGCGTGGTCGTACGTGCGCGCCACCATCCCGTGCACCCAGCGCGACAGGTTGCGCGCCACGTCGGCGGCCGATTCGCGCGTGCCGATGCCCACCTGTTCCGGCCGCAGCAGGATCGCGTGGCCACCGAGCTGGGTCATGCCCGCCTCGAAGGTGACGTGCGTGCGGAGCGACGGCTTCTCGAAGTACATCGCAAGCGTGCGCCCGCTCAGCGTCTGGGGCGTCTCGCCGCGCCGGTAGCGGCGCTTCAGCTCGTGGGCGCGCGCGAGGATCCCGCGCAGGTCCTCCGCCTTCCAATCGGCGAGCGAGAGGAAGTCCTTCGGCGCACTCATCGCGTGAGCAGCGTGCCTACGCCGCCATCCGTGAAGATCTCGAGCAGCACCGCGTGCACGACGCGCCCGTCGATCACGTGGGCGCGCGCGACGCCGCCGTTCACCGCAGCGGTACAACACGCGATCTTGGGAATCATCCCGCCCTTGATGACACCCTCGGCGACGAGCTGCTCGGCGCGTGCGCGAGAGAGTTCGGGAATCAGCCGGCCGTCGGCGTCGAGCACGCCCGGGACGTCGGTGAGCAGGATCAGCTTCTCGGCGTGCAGCGCCTGCGCGATCGCGCCGGCCGCCTCGTCGGCATTCACGTTGTAGGTGAGGCCGTCCTCGCCGACACCGATCGGCGCAATCACCGGGACGTAGCCGGCGTCGGCAACCGCCGTGATCGCCGAGGCGTCCACCGCGATGATTTCGCCGACGCGCCCGAGGTCGCGTCCGTCCTTGCGGCGTCGCTTGACGCGGATCATGCCGCCGTCGCTGCCGGTCAGGCCGATCGCTCGCCCGCCGCCCTGCTGGACCAGCTCGACGATCTCGTGATTCACCTTGCCGCCGAGCACCATCTCGACGACGTCCATGGTCTCGTCGTCGGTGACGCGCAAGCCGTCCACGAAGCTCGACGCCTTGCCGAAGCGCTCGAGCATGGCGCCGATCTGCGGGCCGCCGCCGTGCACGATCACCGGGCGCACGCCGATGTGCTTGAGCAGCACGACGTCGATCGCGAAGGAGGCGCGCAGCTCGGCGTCCTTCTGGGCGGCGCCGCCGTACTTGATGACGATGGTCTTGTCGAGGAAGCGCCGCATGTAGGGCAGCGCTTCGATGAGAATCTCCGCCTTGTCGATCAGCGCCTGCATCGGAAGGGTTCCTCGCGGCTCGTCACTCGCCATCCGCGGCGTTCTTCCGCGCGCGCGCCACGGCTTCGATCGATTCGACGAGACTACGGTAGAGGAGCACGTTGCGCACCGCTGCCGAGAGCGCGGCGCCGAGCACCTCGGCGGTGCGTGGTGACGCTGCGCGCGCGTCGGAGCTGAAGATCCGGCACACCCCGAGCGTGCGGCCCCGGAAGCGCAGCGGCAGCACCAGCAGGGCTGCGACGGAGCCACCCTCGGGCGTGTCGACCGACGCGGCGAAGCGCGGGTCGGCCGCGGGCGCTGCGCACGCGATCGGTTGACCGCTCTCGAAGGCCGCGCCGGTGAGCCCGGCGTCGCGCGGCAGCGCCTCGCGATCCGCGGCGCCGTCGGCTTCCCACTGCGCCTCGCGCCGCAACGTGCCGCTCTCGGCGTCGAGCAGGTGGACCGACACCGGCGCGGCGCCGAGGCACTCGGCGACCGCGCGCAGCGCCGAGCCGAGCACGCGCGTCGGTTCGACCTCGCGCGTCATGGCGTCGCAGACGAGTCGCGCGAGTTCGGAGTCGCCCTCCGGCGCGGATCCTTCACCGGCCGCCAGCAGCGCCGCGTCGCCTGATTCCTCCTCGCCGCCGTCGAGAATCGGGAGGTCGGCGTCGAGCAGCGGCTGTGTCGGGTCGAGCCAGGGCGAGAGCGTGAGCGACAACAACCGCAGCAGCGTGACGTCCTCCTCCGCGAACGCCTGGCCACCGCGACGATCGGTCGCGCAGAGCGCGCCAAAGCGATCCGGACCGACACCGAGCGGCATCACGACGAACGAATTCGACTCGTAGCGGTTGCCGGGCGCGGCCGCAAAGCGCGCGTCGCGATCGACGTCGTCGACCACGATCGCCTCGCCCCGCGCGACGGCGCGGCCGGCCACGCCTTCGCCGATCCCGACCGTGTCGAGTTCCTGCGGCGTCAACTTGCGCCCCGTCGCGGCGGCGACGCGCAGGCGTCCCTCGCGGTCGTCGCGCAACAGGATCGAGGTCTTGCCCGCGTCGAGCAGGCGCGCCACGGCTTCCGCGGCCCGTACCGCCAGCGAACCGCGCTCGTTGCGCACGCCGTCGCCGAGCAGCGCCTCGATCTCGCCCGCGAGGCTGCCGAGCCGGCCGCGCAGCGAATTCCAGCTCGACGCCATCCGGAACGCCTCGAGCGCACGCCGCACCGAGAGCTTCACCTCTTCCTCATGGAGCGGCTTCGCCAGGTAGTCGCAGGCGCCGAGGCGCAGGGCTTCGAGCACGTACTCCTGATCGGTGTGCGCCGAGAGCATCACGACGCGCAGCGCCGGCCGGCGTTCGCGCAGGATGCGCAGCACGGCGAGCCCGCTCTGGTCGGGCAGCTGGATGTCGAGCACCGCGACGCCGACGCTCGGGTCCTCCGCGGCTTCGAGGGCTTCGGCCGCGCTGCTCGCGAGCTGGACTTCGATGCCTTCGGCCTCCAGCAGTTCGCGAATCGCTTCGCGGAAGAAGCGCTCGTCGTCCACCACCAGAACTCGAATCGGGCTGGGATTCATCGGCAATCGCTCCGCGGGGGCAGGAAGTTCTCGAACCCGCTCACAAGATGTAGCGCGACAGGTCCTCATCGCGCGCCAGTTCGGCCAGACGCTCGCGCACGAAGGCGTCGTCGATCACGATCTGCTTGCCGCCGAGATCGGGCGCGTCGAAGCTCACCTCGTCGAGCAGCCGCTCGATCACGGTGTGCAGCCGGCGCGCGCCGATGTCGTCGGTGCGCGCGTTCACCTGCGCCGCG
>JAGSPS010000100.1 GCA_018262315.1 Deltaproteobacteria bacterium
CCGCGCTGCGCTGCGATTCGTCGCGGCGCAGCAGCGTGAGCGGAAGACCGTATTGGTTGTTGAGGTTGCCCTCGGTCTTCAGACAGGGCGCGCGCACCGAGAGGATCGCCGCACACATTTCCTTGGTGGTGGTCTTGCCGTTGCTCCCGGTGATCGCGACGAGCGGGCCGCTGAAGGAGGCGCGGTAACCAGCGGCGAGCGCGCCGAGCGCCTGCGTCGTGTCGGCCACCGCGACGACGGCGCAGCGTGCGCGCACGGCTTCGGGAATCGCGGCGCTGGCTTCGACGAGCAGCGCCGCCGCACCGGCGCCCGCGGCGTCTTGCAGAAAGTCGTGGGCATCGTGGAGCGGACCGCGGATCGCGATGAAGAGGGAACCCGGCTCGACGCGGCGCGAGTCGATGCTGACGCCGCGGCATTCGCCCCGTCCGTCGCCCGAGAGCAGTGTGCCGCCGCTCCAGCGGACGATGTCGGCGATGCCGAGGCGAGCGCTCACCGCGAAGGCCTCCCGGTCATCCGGTCCGAACCCTGCCGGCGAGTGCGCGCCGCGCCTCGATGCGGTCGTCGAAGGGAAGTCGCTGACGGCCGACGATCTGGTAGTCCTCGTGGCCCTTGCCGGCGATCACCACGGTGTCGGCGCTGCGCGCGATGCCGAGCGCGAGCCGAATCGCCGCATGCCGGTCGACCAGACACGCAAAGGACGCGTCGCTGCCGTCGAGGTCGGCTGCCTCGACCTTGCGCAGGCGTCGCAGGCCGAGCACGACGTCGGCGAGGATCGCCTCGGGATCTTCTCCACGCGGGTTGTCACTCGTCGCAATCGCGCGGTCGCTCCAGCGGGCGACGGCTTCGGCCATCGGCGCGCGCTTGGTGCGGTCGCGGTCGCCGCCGCAGCCGAACACCGTGATGAGGCGACCGCGCGCCATCGGGCGCACCGTGCGCAGCAGCTTGTCGACGGCGTCGGGCGTGTGCGCGTAGTCGACCAGGACGGTCGGCGTGTCGGGACGGCCGGGATCGACGCGTTCGACGCGGCCGGGCACCTGCGGGCACGACTCCACGCCGCGCACGATGGCATCGACCGGGATGTCGAGTCCGACCGCGAGCCCCACCGCGACCAGCAGGTTCTCGACGTTGAAGTCGCCGAGCAGCGGCAGCGCGAGTTCGAGCGGGCCCGTGGGCAGGCGCAGGCGCGCGCGCGTGCCGCCGAGATCGACGTGCGCAGCCTCGACCGCCACGTCCACGCCCGGTCCCGGCTTGCGCGCCACGCAGATCGGTCGCCCCCCTCCATCGCGTGCGGCGGCGAGGAACTCGGCGGCCGCCGGGTCGTCGAGGTTCAGCACCGCGGCCGCACCGGGGCGCAGGTGTTCGCGGAACAAACGCGTCTTGGCGACCCGATACGCGTCCATCGTCTCGTGGAAGTCGAGGTGGTCCTGCGTGACGTTCGTGAACGCGGCGGCTTCGAAACGGCAGCCGTCGGTGCGCCCGATCGCGAGCGCGTGCGACGAGACTTCCATCGCGACGGCATCGACGCCGTGCGTGCGCATTGCCCGCAGCAGGCGCTGCAGCTCGACACTCTCAGGCGTCGTGTTCACCGAGCGCAGGTGCTCGTCCGCGTAGCGCACTTCGACCGTGCCGATGAGTCCCGTGCGGCGCCCGGCGGCCTTCAGGATCGACTCCAGCAGGTACGTCGTGCTGGTCTTCCCGTTGGTGCCGGTGACGCCGATCAGGGACAGCTCTTCCGAAGGGTTGCCGAAGAAGAGCGCCGAGAGCGGCGCGAGGCTCTGGCGCGCGTCGCGCACCACCACGGCCGGGCAACCCCGCAGGTCGATGCCGGCCGGTACGCGTTCGACCACGACGGCGGCGGCGCCGAGGTCGATCGCCTGTTGCAGATGTTCGTGGCCGTCGGCATGGACGCCGCGCAGCGCGACGAAGAGGTCGCCCGGCACGACGGCACGCGAGTCGATCGCGATGCCGCGGATCGGCGGGTCGGCGTCCGCTTGCGCGGCCTCGATGCGCAGGGTGTTGCGTTCGGGCGGCAGGCCCGCGAGCAGCGCGGCAAGGCGCATCAGCCCTCTCCTCCATGGTCGGCGAAGCGCACGCGCAAACGGGTGCGTCCGCCGGGGAGGACCGTACCGGGATCGGGTTCCTGCGCCACGGCGCGACCCCGGCCGAAGACCTCGAGCTCGACCGGTGCGCGGGCGACGACGCGCTTCACCTCGTCGATGGTGAGCCCGTGGAGATCCGGGATGAGCAGCCGCCCGTCGTCCTGGGCGACGGATTCGCCGGGGCTCGCGCCGTCGCTTGGGCTCGCGGCGCCGGAGTTCGCGCTCGCTTTGCGTTGCGGTTGCAGGTCCGGCTTCGCGGCCGCGGTTTGCGTGGCGGGTGCGGTGCTGAGCAGCGGCTCGGTTGGAATGCCGAGTTGCGTGAGGAGGGCGCCGGCGACGCGCGCGAACACGGGCGCTGCCACCACGCCGCCGACGTGGACGCCGCGCGGCTCGTCGATGCCCACCGCGATCGCGACGCGCGGCGCGTCGAGCGGCGCCAGCCCGATGAACCAGCCGATGTACTTGTCGCTCGCATAGCGACCCCCTTCGAGCTTCTGGGCCGTCCCGGTCTTGCCACCGACCCGCACGCCACGGAGCTGCGCGCGCTTGCCGGTGCCTCCCTCGCCGCTGACGACGCCTTCCATCATCGTGCGCATCGCAGCGGCGGTTTCGGAGGACACGGCGCGACGACTCTCGGCCGGTGGCGCCATCTCCCACGCGCCGTTCGGCCGCCGGTGGCCGCGCACGAGGTGCGGTTCTCGCCAGACGCCGTCGCTGGCGAGCGCGGCCGTCGCGGCGGCGAGCTGCAGCGCGGTGACGCTCACCCCCTGGCCGAATGCGACGGTCGCAGCGTCGACCGGACGCCAGCGCTTGTAGTTGCGCAGGATTCCGCTCGACTCATCCGGGAAGCCACTGCCGGAGCGCTCCCCGAAACCGAAACGCCGGAGTGTTTCGTAGTGCCTCTGTGGCCCGAGCTTCTGCGCGATCTTCACTGCGCCCACGTTGCTCGAATGGCGCAGGATTCCCGAGACGTCGAGTGACGGCCGCGGGTGAAGATCCTTGATCTGCTTGCCCGGGACATGGACGCCACCGCGCAGGTCGAAGACGTCGGTGGGGCGCACGGTGCCGGCGTCGAGCGCCGCCGCGACCAGGAAGGTCTTGAAGGTGGATCCCGGTTCGACGGCGTCGGTGAAGGTGCGTGCGCGCGTGTTGGGAAAGGAGAGGCGTCGAAAGTCGTTGAGGTCGAAGCGTGGCATCTCGGCGAGAGCCAACACTTCCCCGTTTCGCGGATCGAGCGCCACCACGAAACCGCCGCGCGCTTTCGCCGAGGCGATGCCGTCGGCGAGCGCCTGCTCCGCCTCGGCCTGCATCGCGACGTCGATGGTGAGCGCGATGTCACCACCCGCGGTCGCGTTGGGATCGAGACCGGGACCCAGCAGCAGTTGCCCGCGCGCGTCGCGCTCGACTGCGACGCGGCGCGGCTTCCCGAGCAGCCACTCGTTCTCCTGCTGCTCGACGCCGCGCACGCCCGCGCCGTCCATGTTCGCGAACCCGACCAGACTCGCGGCGAGCGGCCCGAACGGGTAGGCGCGGCGTGGCTCATCGACGATGCCGATCCCCTCGATCCCGCGCATCTGGAGTTCTTCGACGCGCTTCGGATCCACCCAGCGCTCGATGTAGACGAAGGCGCGGTGCTGTGAGAGTCGCGCCTGCGCGCGCTTGGCGTCGGTGCCGAGGATGCGTGCGAGTTCTGCGGCCGTCGCGGCGGAATCCCGCACCGCGGATGGCACCGCGTAGACCGAGGGCACGGCGACGGTGAGCGCGAGTTCGTTGCCCTGGCGGTCTACGATGCGACCGCGTTCGGGCGGCAGCGAGAGCGCGGTCACGAGCTGACTCTCGCCACGTCGCTCGCCGCGCTCGCCGAGCAGTGTCAGGTACGCTGCGCGAACCGTGAGCGCGAGGAACGCGCCGAGCACGATCGTTTCGGCAATGCGCAGCCGTACGCGCAGCGGGCGGAGGTCGGCCGCTCTCACGGGACGCCGCCTCCGGGCGCGCCAGGGGCTGCCAGCTCCCGCACCGCTTCGGGTCGAGCCAGGCCGAGCGCACGCCCGAGTTCGGCGAGTCGCACCGGATGGCGGAGCTGCCGCTGCTCGACGGTGAAACGGCGCTGTTGTTCGAGGAGCTGCTGCTCGCTCTGTTGCGCACGCCCGAGCCGGTAGCGCAGGTCGATCGACTCGGTTCGAAGCTGCACCAGCACCAGCGCGGCGCCGAATGCGCCGGCTGCGATGGCGAGCCATGCGCTGCGCGGGAAGGAGCGACGCTCGCGGCGCGGCTCGGGCGCCAACAGATCCTGGCCGGTAGCGATGGGCGGCGCGCTGCGAGGCGAGCGGCGGCGCGTGAGCGGACCGAGTCGCGCGCGCTGGCGCGGCGAAGCAGCGATCGGTCGCGGTCGCAGATCCCTGCCGGTCGTCCTTCGCGTGTTCATCAGGCTACCCCCGGCAATCGCTCGGCGACGCGCAGCCGCGCCGAGCGGGCGCGCGGGTTCTCGCTCAGCTCCTCGACGCTGGCGCGCACGGCGCGCGGCGTGACGATGCGCACGCGCGGCCTTCGGCCGCAGGTGCAAACGGGTTGGCGCGGCGGGCAGACGCAACCGCGCGCTTCGGCGCGCAGGCGTTGCTTCACGAGCCGGTCTTCGAGCGAGTGATAGGAGAGCACGGCGAGGCGACCGCCGGGCGCAAGTGAATCGATGGCGGCGTCGATCGCGTCGGCGAGCGCGCCGAGTTCGTCGTTCACGGCGATGCGCAGCGCCTGGAAGACCAACGTCGCAGGATGGTGACGGCGCCCGCCGCCGACCCGGGCGCGCTCGACGACGCGCAGCAGATCGCGCACGCTGCGGAGCGGTGCAGAGCGGCGCGCCTCGTCGATCGCGAGCGCGAGTCGATGCGCACCGGGCAGCTCGCCGTACTCGCGCAGCCAGCGTTCGATCTCGGCAGCGCTGGCGCTCGCCAGTAAGTCGGCCGCCGTGGCGGGGAGGCGTTGGTCCATGCGCATGTCGAGGGGCGTCACGTCCGCCGTTTCCTCGGAGAATCGAAAGCCCCGCTCTGGGGCATCGAGCTGTCGGGAGGAGACGCCGAGATCGAGCAGTACCGCGTCGACCCGCATCCAACCGTGCTTCTGGAGCACGCTCCGAAGCTCGCGGAACGACGCCTGTTCCAGATGGACGCGTTCGCCGTTCGGAGCGAGCCGCGCGGCAGCGGCCGCGAGCGCCTCCCGATCGACGTCGAGCCCGAGCAAAGTGCCGGTGGGACCAATCAGCCGGAGAATCGCCTCGGCGTGACCGCCGCCGCCGACCGTCCCATCCACCACGTGGTGGCCCGGCCGAAGGGCGAGCCCGTCGAGGCTCTCGCGAAGTAGAACCGGCCGGTGGTGGAAGGAACCGGCCATTTGCGAAGTCTCCAGCTGCCTTCCCGACGGCATCCGCCGCCGAGAAGAAAGGGGTGCCTCGGAGCCCCTGAGAATGCGGTTCGAACCCCCCTTTTCTCCCCGCATTCCGTATTGGGGCTCCGAGAACACCCCCTCTCGATCGGAGGCCCTGCGGCCTCCGATCCCCCCAGCGTGTCGAACCTCTCCCCCCTAAATCCTCTGCTTCGAGACTCTCGCGGCGGTCGAAACCACCGATGCGAGCTCTCGGAAATTGCTCTGGGTACGCGAAATGAACTGGTCGAAGCGCGCGCGGTCCCAGATCTGGATGTGCGTGCCGGCACCTGCGATCACGACGTCCCTGTCGAGGCGGGCGTGCTCGCGAAGGGCGGGCGGAATCAGGATGCGCCCCTGGTTGTCGGCTGCGCAGGGCGCCGCGCCTGATAGCATGAACAACTGCAGGTCTTGCGCCTCGGGCATGAACGGGTCCGGGGCGAACAACTTCTCTTCGTAGGCGAGCCAGTCTTCATGCGGATAGAGAGCCAGATGGTCCGGCATGTTCGTGAGGAACGGGGCGTGTTCGCTTCGCCGCTGCAGTTCCATCCGCAACTCCGCCGGCAGACTCACGCGACCCTTGCCGTCGATCGTGTGCATGTACCGGCCTCGGAACATCGGGGGCCTCGAACCACTGAGTTGGCGTCGTGGGCCCCACTCGTTCAGCTACCACTAAATCCCACTTCATCCCACGAATCGCCACCCTTATAACTCTCCGTCCCACGCGAGTGCAAGCAGAAAAATCAATCAAATCAGCGCTTTCGCTGCCGTTTCGCCTATCGCGCCAAATCTTGTGGATGGGTGTGCGAGGACGCACGAGATGGCGGCGAAAGAAAACGCGATGCGGGTCAGGCTGCGCCGAGGTCCGCGTAGCGATCGCGATGGACCGCGGCGACCTGGCGGATCACTTGCGCCAGCGTGCTGCCGGCCCCCGCCTCGGGTGCCTTCGCGAGGGCCGGAGCCGGGCTCTCCAGCAACGCGTCGAGCACGGCGGAAGTGCCTTCGTAGAGACCGCTTGGGGCGTAGCCGCCTTCGAGCACGAACACGACGCGACCGCCGCACACCGTCTCGGCGATCGCGCGCAGCGTGCGTGTCATCTCCGCGAAACCCGCGCGGCTCACCTGCATCGACGCCAACGGATCGTCACGGTGTGCGTCGAACCCGCACGACACCAATATGAGTTGAGGGCGAAACGCGAGTGCAGCGGGCACCACCAGGCGCCGCAGGACGCCGACGTACTCTTCGTCGCCACAGCCCGGCGGCAGCGGCACGTTCACCGTTGCGCCGACGCCGGCGCCGCGACCCGCCTCGTTGAAGTCTCCGGTTCCCGGATAGAACGGGAACTGATGCGCCGAGCAGTAGAGCACGTCGCGATCTTCCTCGAAGGAATGCTGTGTGCCGTTGCCGTGGTGAACGTCCCAGTCGAGGATCAGGAGACGCTCGAGACCGTCCCGGCGCAACGCTTGGGCAGCGACGGCGACATTGTTGAAGAGACAGAAACCCATCGCGCGGCTCGCTTCTGCGTGATGGCCCGGCGGGCGGACGGCGGCGAAGGCGGCGTCCGCTCGACCTTCTGCGACGGCACGCGCAGCGTCGATCGTCGCTCCTGCTGCGAGCCGCGCCACCTCGTAACTCGCCCTCGAAACGTAGGTATCCGCGTCGAGACGGCCCGGTGCCATCCGCGCCGCCGCGGCGATCTGGCGCAGGTAGTCGGAGGGATGAACCGCGATGAGTTCTGCCTCGTCGGCGGGCCGCGCCTCGAGAGGGATCAGGCGGTCGCGACGCTCGGCGATGGCACGTCCCACGGCGGCGAGTCGCTCGGGATGCTCGGGATGATCCTCCGGCGAACGGTGTTCGCGGAAGCGGCGGTCTTCGACGATCGCGACGCGGCGGGTGGCGCTCATCGAGGCGCATGGTATCTGACGGGTCTCCGGGCGTCGCTGCATCGCGCGCCGCGGGAAAGGAGTGGTCGTGAGCGCGCCTGCGACGGTGGCGATCACCGGTTTGCGCACGTTCATCGGGCAGCGCATCGCCGAGCGACTCGCCACACGCGCACCGCGACTGCGTGTGGTCGGCATCGACCTGCGACGGCCGCAGCGCCTCGAACGCAAGATCGCCTTCGAACGCGTCGACCTGACGGACCCCGCTTCGCACGCGCGGCTCGCCGAAATCTTCGCCCGCGAGCGCGTCGAGGCCGTGCTCCACGCGGCATTCCGCCGCGATCCCACGCCGGATGTCGAGACCGATCACGAACTCGAGACCGTCGGCACGCTGCAACTCCTGCACGCGTGCACCGCCGCGAAGGTTCCACGCCTGGTGGTTGCGTCGACCACGATGCTCTATGGGCCGCGCGCCGACAACCCGAATTACCTCACAGAGTGTCATCCTTTGCGGGGTCATCCCGAAGCGCATTGTGTGCAGAACCGCGTGCAGGTCGAGGCGTTGCTGGTGGATTGGGCGCGCCGCCATCCGCACGCACAGGTGACGGTCCTGCGCTGCGCATGGTTGATGGGGCCGAGCTACTTCGACCGCGTCGTGCGGCATTTCGCGCGCCCCATCGTGCCGACGCTGCTCGGCTACGATCCGCTGCTCCAGTTCGTACACGAGGAAGATTGCCTCGACGCCTTCGAGCAGGCGGTGCTGGACGCCCATCCCGGCGTCTACAACGTGGTCGCTCCGGATCCGCTGCCACTTTCGACGATCCTGCGCCTGTCGGGTACCACGCGGGCACCGCTTCCGGCAGCGATCCTCTATCGCATGCGCGACCTCGCTGCGCGCGCGGCAACCGGCGATCCCCCCGCTGCGTTCTACGATTACCTGCGCTGGACCTGGGTGGCCGACGGCGCGCGCGGCTATGCCGCCTTCGGCGAACCGGCCTACACATCGCGCGAGGCCTGGATCTCGTTCGTTTCGTCGCGCCGGCTGCGGCAGTATCGGTAGGAGGATCCCGCGCGTGAGTGAGCAAGACGGCGACCTCGGCGCACCGCCCGGCAGCGCACCCGTGCTGCGCGACGCGCTCGACGCGCTGCGCGAACGGCTGCACGAGCGCTTTACGCCCGCGAACGCCGACGGCGTCGACTGGATGGCGCTCTACGAATCCATGCGCCGGCGCTTCGCGTCCCTGGGCATGCGCGATCTCTCCGCCGATGTCGACGACTTCGGCATGGACGCGGAGGCGATCGCCAGCGCGCGGCCCTGGCTCGATCTGCTCTACGACCGCTGGTGGCGCGTCACAGTGTCGGGAGTCGAAGCTGTACCGCGCGGACGCGCGAGTCTCTTCGTGGCGAATCATTCTGGGCTGCTGCCGTGGGACGGGCTGATGATCGCCGCGGCGCTCGGGCGACACCAGCCCGCTGCGCCGCGCGCTCGCTTCCTGGTCGCCGACTGGCTCGCGACGCTGCCGTTCGCGCAGCCATGGATCGCGCGGCACGGCGGCGTGCGCGCGTGTCGCGAGAATGCCGAGCGCCTGCTGCGCACCGATCGCTCGGTGATCGCGTTTCCGGAGGGCGCCAAGGGAGCGGCCAAGGTCTTCCGCCAGCGCTACCGGGTGCAGCGCTTCGGCCGCGGTGGGGTCGTGCGCACGGCGCTCGCGCTCGGCGCGCCGCTCGTGCCGGTGGCGGTCGTCGGCGCGGAGGAGGCGCATCCTGTGCTCTTCAAGGTCGAGACGGCCGCCCGCGCGTTCGGGCTTCCTTTCATCCCGGTGACGCCCACCTTCCCGGCCCTGGGGCCGCTCGGGATCGTGCCGCTGCCCACGAAATGGTCGATCGTGTTCGGCGCCCCGATCGAGACGACCGAACTCGGCCCCGACGCCGCCGACGACGAGATCCTGGTGTGGCGCATGACCGAGGAGCTGCGCTCGCAGATCCAGTCGATGGTGGAGGTCGGCGTTCGCGAACGCCCGTCCGTGTGGCGCTGAGTCCCAGCCTCGATCCGGCATTGCCGGGCGCGATCGAACGGCCGCGATCGGCGGCGAAAGGACCAGCCGTGCGCCGGGTGGCTCGTCGCGTCGGGGCTGCCGAGGCGCACATCCGTGAGCCGGAGGAAGAAGGTCTGGTAGGGTGGAGCCGGGGCGGGC
>JAGSPS010000101.1 GCA_018262315.1 Deltaproteobacteria bacterium
GCCGGGCGAGTCCGCGCGCGCGACGAAGCAGGAGAGGGGACCCGGTGAACGAGCGGATCGGCGAGCTGCTCGTCCGTCAGAACATGCTGACGGCGGAGCAGTTGAAGCGCGCCCGCGACGAGGCGCGCACCAACGGCGCTCGCCTCGGCCATCAGATCACCAAGCTCGGTTACCTCCAGGAAACCGAGCTCACCGACTTCGTCGCCAAGCAATACGGACTGCCGTCGATCGAACTCGCCGAGTTCGAGATCGACCGCGACGTCATCAAGCTGATCCCGGAAGAGGTGGCGCTCAAGCACACCGTGATTCCGGTGAACCGCGCCGGCTCCACGCTGATCCTCGCAACCGCCGATCCCTCGAACATCTTTGCGATCGACGACATCAAGTTCCTCACCGGGTACAACGTCGAGGTCGTCGTTTCGTCGGAAGTCGCGATCAAGGCCGCGATCGACAAGTACTACGACAAGTCGGCGTCGTTCGCCGACGTGATGTCGGACCTCGACGTCGAAGATCTCGAGCTGATCCAGGACGAAGACGACGTCGACGTCGGCGAGCTGGCGCGCGAGTCCGAGGACGCCCCGGTCGTCAAGCTCGTGAACCTGATTCTCACCGACGCCGTCAAGCGCAACGCGTCGGACATCCACATCGAGCCCTACGAGAAGGAATTCCGCGCCCGCTACCGCATCGACGGCATGCTCTACGAAGTGATGAAGCCGCCGATGAAGCTGCGCAACGCGATCACCTCGCGGCTCAAGATCATGGCCGAGCTGGACATCGCCGAGCGGCGTCTCCCACAGGACGGGCGCATCAAGCTCAAGATGGGGCGCGGCAAGGAGATGGACTTCCGCGTCTCCTCCCTACCTACGCTTTTCGGCGAGAAGGTGGTGCTGCGCCTCCTCGACAAGTCGAACCTGCAGCTCGACATGACCAAGCTCGGCTTCGAGCAGCAGCAGCTCGACGTGTTCAAGGACTGCATCCACCGGCCCTTCGGCATGGTGCTCGTCACCGGTCCCACCGGTTCGGGCAAGACCACGTCGCTCTACTCGGCGCTCGCAGAACTCAACAAGATCAGCGAGAACATCTCCACCGCCGAGGATCCCGTCGAGTTCAACCTGTCCGGCATCAACCAGGTGCAGATGCACGAGGAGATCGGGCTGAACTTCGCCGCGGCGTTGCGCTCGTTCTTGCGGCAGGACCCCGACATCATCATGGTCGGTGAGATCCGCGACTTCGAGACCGCCGAGATCGCGATCAAGGCGGCGCTCACCGGCCACCTGGTTCTCTCGACGCTTCACACCAACGACGCGCCGAGCACCGTGAACCGGCTGCTGAACATGGGCATCGAGCCGTTCCTGGTGGCGTCGTCGGTGAACTGCATTCTCGCCCAGCGCCTGGCGCGCAAGGTCTGCGAAGAGTGCAAGGAGCGCGACACCGAGGTCACCAAGCAGGCGTTGCTCGACGCGGGACTCAGCGAGGAAGAAATCGCCAAGGCGACGCTCTACCGCGGCCGCGGCTGTCGCAACTGTTCGGAGACCGGCTACAAGGGCCGGATCGCGGTCTACGAAGTGATGGAACTGACCGAAGAGCTCAAGGAATTCGTGCTGAACGGCGCGTCCTCCATGGAACTCAAACGGGAAGCCATCCGGGGCGGCATGATGACGTTGCGACGCAGCGCGCTCAACAAGCTCGTCGAGGGCACGACCACGCTCTCCGAAGTGTTGCGCGTGTCGACCTCGGACAAATAGGAGTCTCGATCCATGGCGAATCTCCACCAACTGTTGAAGGCGATGATCGAGAAGGGGGCGAGCGACCTCCACATCACCACCAACTCGCCGCCGCAGCTCCGCATCGACGGCAAGTTGCAGCCGCTCCAGATGCCGCCGCTTTCGCCCGCCGACACCAAGCAGGTCTGTTATTCGATCCTCACTGACGCCCAGAAGCACCGTTTCGAGGAGAACAGCGAACTCGACCTCTCGTTCGGCGTGCGCGGGCTCTCGCGGTTTCGCGCCAACGTCTTCATGCAGCGCGGCGCCGTCGCCGGTGCGTTCCGCTCGATTCCCTACAAGGTGATGACGATGGAAGAGCTGGGCCTGCCGAAGGCCGTACTCGACATCACCAAGAAGCCCCGCG
This sequence comes from Deltaproteobacteria bacterium, assembly GCA_018262315.1. GTDB lineage: Bacteria > Myxococcota_A > UBA9160 > UBA9160 > PR03 > PR03. The sequence continues at coordinate 2,131 of JAGSPS010000101.1, forward strand.
GCCTGGTGCTGGTGACCGGCCCGACGGGATCGGGCAAGTCGACGACGCTCGCCTCCATCATCGACCGCATCAACATCGAGCGCCACGACCACATCGTGACGGTCGAGGACCCGATCGAGTACCTGCACCCGCACAAGAACTGCCTGGTGAACCAGCGCGAGGTGGGTGCGGACACCAAGAGCTTCACCAACGCGCTCAAGTACATCCTGCGCCAGGACCCGGACGTGGTGCTGATCGGGGAGATGCGCGATCTCGAGACGATCGAAGCCGCGCTCACCGTGGCGGAGACCGGGCATCTCGCGTTTGCGACGCTGCACACCAACTCCTGCGTGCAGACCATCAACCGCATCGTGGACGTGTTCCCGCCCTACCAGCAGTCGCAGGTGCGCGCGCAGCTCTCCTTCGTGCTGGAAGGGGTGATGTGCCAGTCGCTGCTGCCGCGCGCCAATGGGCCGGGGCGCGCGCTCTCGCTCGAGCTGATGATTCCGAATCCCGCGATCCGGAACCTGATCCGCGAGGACAAGATCCACCAGATCTACTCGCAGATGCAGATTGGGCAGGAAAAGTTCGGGATGCAGACGATGAACCAGTCGCTGGCGTCGCTCTTCCAACGCCGGCTGATCAGTCTCGAAGATGCGATGGCCCGCAGCCACGACCAGGAAGAACTCAAGACCTTGATCGGCGGCGGCAACGCCAGCGCGATCAGTCGCCGCATGGTGGGCGCGGCCTGACGCCGCGTTCGCAGGACGCAGCTCACCAAACCGAGGGAGACAAGCAATGCCGGTATTCGCCTGGGAAGGGCGCACCCGTCAGGGGCAGTTGAAGAAGGGCGTCGTGGAGGCGGCCACGGAAGCGGCCGCGATGATGCAGCTCCGTGCGCAAGCCATCATCCCCGTCTCGGTCAAGCCGAAGGCGGCGAACAGTGGGGGCGGCTTCAGTCTCTTCAAGAAGGGCGTGAAGACGCGCGAGCTGGTCGTGTTCACCCGCCAGTTCGCCACGATGATCGACGCCGGCCTGCCGCTGGTGCAATGCCTCGAGATCCAGGCCGAGCAGCAGGAAAACAAGAGCTTCGGGGAGACGCTCGGGCGCGTGAAGAACGACGTCGAGCAGGGCTCTACCTTCGCCGATTCGCTCGCGAAGCACCCGCGCATCTTCGACGAACTCTATGTGAACCTGGTCACCGCCGGTGAGATCGGCGGCGTGCTCGACACGATCCTCAACCGCCTCTCGGCCTATCTCGAGAAGGCCGACAGCCTGAAGCGCAAGGTCAAGAGCGCGATGGTCTACCCCAGCACCGTGATGGTGGTCGCAATCGGCGTGTTGGCGTTGCTGCTGATCAAGGTGATTCCGGTCTTCGAGAAGATGTTCAAGGACTTCGGAGGCGAGCTCCCCGCGCCGACGCAGATGGTGATCAACCTCAGCAACTGGATGCAGCATTGGATCCTCGTGATCCTCGCGGTGGCCGTGGCGATCGGCGTCGCCTACGTCCAGGCGCGCCGCCGCTCGCCGCGCTTCCGGTACCAGACCGACGCGATCTTCCTGAAGCTGCCGCTGTTCGGGGCGCTGCTGCGCAAGGTCGCGGTGGCTCGCTTCAGCCGCACCTTCTCGACGATGCTCTCCTCGGGCGTGCCGATCCTCGACGCGCTCGAGATCTGCGCGAAGACCTCTGGCAACAAGGTGATCGAAGCGGGTCTCCAGAAGGTCCGTTCCGCGATTTCGGAGGGCAAGACCATCGCCGAACCGCTGAAGGCGGTCGGCGTGTTCCCGGGCATGGTGGTGCAGATGATCGCGGTCGGTGAGCAGACCGGCGCGATGGACGCGATGCTCGCCAAGCTCGCCGACTTCTACGACGACGAAGTCGACGCGGCGGTGGACGGCCTCACCTCGATGCTCGAACCGCTGATGATGGTGTTCCTCGGCGGCAGCATCGGCACCATCCTGATCGCCATGTACCTGCCGATCTTCAAGATCGCGGAGGCAGTGAAGTAGCCGGGACGGTCGTGGCCGCGGACGCGTCGCAAAGCGCCGAGACCGCGGGCCTGCTGCGGCACCGGATGCTCCCGCTGCTCGCGGGACGTCTGGTGCTGGCGCTCGTGATCCTCGTCGGGGCGCTGGCGCTGACCGCCGAGCGAGCGCGCGAGGGCGCGGTCGCGCCGGAGCGCGGGCTCTACACGACCGTCATCCTCGCGTTCGTCTCGACGATCTTCGCGGCGGGCGCGAACGGCCCGCTGCGCCGGCGCCGCTCGTTCGCCGCGGTGCAGCTCGCCTCCGACGTCGCGATCGTCTCCGCGCTCGTCCACTTCTCGGGCGGCGCCGAGTCGTTCTTCGCGTTCCTCTACGTACCGATCACGGTGTACGCCGCGCTGCTCTTCGGACGCCGCGGTGCCTACGCGGCCAGCGCGCTCGGGGCGGCGGGCTATGGCAGCGTGCTGTTGCTAGCGCGCTGGGAGTCGATGGCTCGCGGCGGGGAGAGCGCCGATCCGGTGCAGCTCGCCGTGTGGGGCGTCAACGCGGGCGCGCTGATGCTGGTGGCGTTGCTCGCCAGCGCGCTGTCGCGCGAGCGCGATCGCGCGGGCCGCGCGCTCGCCGCGACGACCCGCGATCTCGCGAGTCTGCAGCGGCTGCACCAGCGCACCGTGGAGAGCTTGACGAGTGGTCTCATCACCACCGATCCCGCTGGCCGCATCACCTCGTGGAATCCCGAAGCCGAACGCATCACCGGCGCACGCGCCGCCGAGGTGTTGGGCCAGGCGCTCGACGACGTGATTCCGGGCGCGCGCGCGGGCGCGCTCGAGGCGGCGGGAAGCGGCGAGCGGGGCCGGGCGCGCCTGCGGCATCGCAATCGCCGCGGCGAGGATCTGCACCTCGGCATCGCCGGTTCGCTGCTGCGCGCCGGCGACGATGATCCCGGCGGCTACGTCGTGATCTTCCAGGACGTCACGAAAGTGGTCGAGATGGAAGCCGAACTGCGCCGGCACGAGCGGTTGGCGGGCATCGGTCAGCTCGCGGCGGATCTCGCCCATGAGATCCGCAACCCGCTGGCGGCGATCTCGGGCTCGATCCAGATCCTCGAGGGAGGCGCCGCGGGCGACGAGTCGGACGAAGCGCGGCGCCTGATGACCATCGTGGTGCGCGAGACGGATCGCTTGAACGCGCTGATCACCGATTTCCTTCAGTTCGCGCGGCCCGCCAAGGCCAGGCCCGAGCCGGTGGCGATCGCGGAGGTGCTGCTCGACATGGCGCAGCTCTTCGAATCCGTGCGACCCGCGGCGGTGCAGCTCGTCGTCGATGCGAAGCCGGAGCTGCGCGTGCTCGCCGACGACCGCCAGCTTCGCCAGCTGCTCTGGAACCTGTTCCTCAACGCGGTGCAGGCGATGCCGGACGGCGGGCGCCTCGAGATCCGCGCGCAGCGCGCCGAAGCTCAAGCCGCCTCCGGGGAGCGCCGAAACGGGAACGCGGAGGGGCCGCACTGGGTCGAGATCCAGGTCGCCGATACCGGGACCGGGATCCCCGAGGACGTCCTCGAACGCATCTTCGATCCCTTCTTCACCACGAAGAAGGAGGGGTCGGGCCTCGGTCTGGCGACCGTACACCGAATCGTGGAAGGGAATGGGGGCCACGTGAGGGTCGAGAGCGCCGTCGGTCGCGGCACCCGCTTCTGCGTGCGGCTCCCCGCTGCGGAGCGGACACGATGAGTGCCAGCGCGCGGCTTCTCGTCGTCGACGACGAGCGCAGCATGCGCGAATTCCTGGAGATCCTGCTGCGCAAGGAGGGCTACGACGTCACCACCGTGGGCGACGTCGACGCTGCGCTGGTGGCGCTCGACTCCGACGACTTCGACCTCGTCATCTCCGACATCCAGATGCCCGGCAAGTCCGGCCTCGATCTGCTGCGGAGCATCCGCGAGGCGCAGGGCGACGCGCTCGTCGTCATGATCACCGCCTTCGCCACCACCGAGACCGCGATCGCCGCGATGAAGGAGGGCGCCTACGACTATCTGACCAAGCCCTTCAAGGTCGACGAGATCAAGCTGGTGGTGCACAAGGCGCTCGAGAAGAAGCTGCTCACCAGCGAGAACGCGCGGCTGCGCTTCGAACTGCGCAGCGAACGGCAGCAGCGTCCGCTGGTCGGCAACAGTCCGCGCATGCAGCAGGTCTACGAGATGGTGGCGCGCATTGCGCCCACCAAGACCAATGTGCTGATCGCCGGCGAGAGCGGCACCGGAAAGGAACTGGTGGCGCGCGCGATCCACGCCGAGAGCGACCGGGCCGCGTCGCCGTTCGTGGCGCTCAACTGCGGGGCGATTCCCGAGAACCTGCTCGAATCCGAACTCTTCGGGCACGTGAAGGGCGCCTTCACCGGCGCCGTCGGCAACAAGGCCGGCCTCTTCGAGATGGCCGACGGCGGGACGTTGTTCCTCGACGAGGTGGGCGAACTGACGCTGCCGCTCCAGGTGAAACTGTTGCGTGTGTTGCAGGAGAAGACGATCCGGCGCGTCGGGGGCACCTCCGATCGCCGCGTGGACGTGCGCATTCTCGCCGCGACCAATCGCCGCCTCGAAGACGAAGTCGCCGCGGGGCGCTTCCGCGAGGATCTCTACTACCGCTTGAACGTGATCCAGCTCGAGTTGCCGCCGCTGCGCGAGCGCATGGAAGATCTGCCACTGCTGGTCCATCACTTCGTCGAGAAATACGGGCGCGAGCTTTCCAAGGTGGTGCGCGGGGTCTCGGAGGAGGCGCTGGCGTGCCTGCGCGCGCACGCCTGGCCCGGCAATGTTCGCGAACTGGAGAACGGCATCGAGCGCGCGGTCGCGCTCTCGCGCGGCGAGTGGATCGAGGCCGAGGCGTTGCCGCCCAGCGTGCGACAGCAGGCCGAAGAGCGGCCGGGCGCCCGGCTCCCGCAGGGCAACATCGATCTCGACAACCTGGTCGCGGACTACGAGCGTGGCCTGCTGCTCGGCGCGCTGAAGCGCTCGGGCGGCGTGAAGAAGCGCGCGGCGCAGTCGCTCGGCATCTCGTTCCGCTCCTTCCGCTACCGGCTCGAGAAGCTGGGCCTCGACGACGACCCCGGCCTCCCCGAGTAGCGCGGCCGCATCGTCGTGCCCGCATCCAGCGTGCGCGGTGGCCTGCTCACCGAAGTGGTCGTGAGCCTCGGGCTCGTGATGCTCGCGGCCACCGTGGTGCTCGCCTCCCTGTTGCTCCAGCACAACGAGGCGCGCCTGCGCGATCTGCTGGGACGCGCGCTGCTCGCCGAAGCCCGCGCGCTCCCCGAGCAGGACCGCTCCCTGATACCCGGCACCGCATGGTGGCGGGTCGGAGCAAAGGGTGCTGCGGAGTCGATCGGGACCAGCCGCGAACGCATCGACGCGACGACCGAGAAGCTCGCAGACGATGCGCGCGCGAGCGGCACCTCGCTGGTGCGACCGGGCGCACCCTGGGAGGCGATCCGCTTCGCGACGCCGGCGCCGGGCGGCGAGGTCGTGGTGGCGCGGCTGCCCGCCGACGCATCGCTGCGGCTGCGCGCCGCGCCGCTCGCGCTCGTCGCGGCGCTGCTGGCGCTCGACGTCGTCGTGTTCACCGCGTTCGGCGCGTCGCTGCTGCGGCGCCGCGTGGTGGCGCCGCTCGAACGGCTGGCCGCCGCCGCGCGCTCGCTCGGCGAGGGCGGCTTCGAGACGCGGCTTCCGGTCGAGGGACCGCGCGAAGCGGCCGAGGTGGCCGCTGCCTTCAACGCGATGAGCGAGGCGCTCGAACGGCGCACGCTGGCGCTCGAGAAGGCGGTTGCCGACCTGCGCGACGTCAACGCCGAACTGCGTGTCGCGCGCAGCGGGCTCGACCGCGCCCAGCGCCTCGCGGCGGTAGGGCGTCTCGCGGCCGGCGTCGCCCACGAAGTCGGCAATCCGCTCGCGGCGCTGCTGGCGTTCCTCGGCGTCGCGCAGCGCGACACCGGAATGGGAGACGACACGCGAACACACCTCGCGCGCGCCGCGCAGCAGGGCGAACGGGTGCGGCGCATCCTGCGCCAGCTGCTCGAGTTCTCGCGTCCGCCGCGCATGGAGAGCGTGCCGGTGGACGTCGCGGCGCTCGCCGAGGAGGCGATCGCGCTGGTGCGCGCGCAGCGGCGTTACGCGTCGGTCGAGTTCGCGGTGTTGCGCGAGGGGGAGCCGCCGGTGGGCCGCGGCGATCCGGGCGCCGTCGCGCAGATTCTGCTGAATCTGTTGCTCAATGCGGCCGACGCCGTCACGTCCTGCGAGCCGGGCGCGGGCGTGGTGCAGCTGCGGGTGCGCGGCGCGCCGTTCGCGGTGCGCAGCGGCGAGTCGCGCGAGGAGGCGGCGGCGCGCGGCGAGGCCGACGCCGTCGAGTGCGTGGTCGCCGACCAGGGTTCCGGAATCGCCCCCGAGGACGCCGAGCGGCTCTTCGATCCGTTCTTCACGACCAAGCCTGCGGGCGAGGGGACGGGGCTCGGGCTCGCGAACTCGTTGCGTCTGGCCGAAGAGCTGTCGGGTGCGCTCGAGCTGGTCGAGCCGCCCGAGGGCTTCCGCACCGCCTTCTGCCTGCGTCTCCAGGCGGCCGTCCGCACCGCAAGCGGCTTCGCAGTACGCAAGGAGTTGCGGGGCGAAGCGGCCTCCGGCGAACCGGCAACTCAGGGAAAAACCAATGTGTGACAGTGAGTTGAAAAGAAACGCGAGCGTGGCACGAGGCTTGCGAAAGAGGCGGGTCGCGATGCGAACTCGAACTCGAATCCGAGATACTGGCAAGGCGGGCTTCACGCTCGTCGAGGCGATGATCGTGGTCGCGATCGTCGGCATCGTCGCGGCGGTCGGCACGCCGGCACTGTCGGGCTTCTTCATCGACATGCGCGCGCGCTCGGCGGCCCGCAGCACGGCCGACGCGCTGCGCATCGCGCGCGCCGAGGCGATTCGCAGCGGCTTCCCGTACATCGTCTACTTCTCGGCCGCCCCCAGCGGCGATCCGCCCGCGACCGATCCGGCGGGCACGGCGCTCGGCGCGGATCCCGCAACGGGGGGCGGTCCCTTCCCCGTCCTGATCCTGCGCGATGGTGGCGTCGGTGCGCCGAACTGCCTGATCGACGCCGGCGAGGTGCAGCAGGGTATCCACGCGCAGCGCGACGTCGCCTGGGGCTCGACGGTGTCGGGTGGGGTCGCCGCGCCAGGCGACACCGGACTCGCCGACCACAGCTCGGGCTCGAGCTTCAGTACGCCTGCCGGTGCCGCGACGACATGGGTGTCGTTCGCACCCAACGGTGTGCCGGTCGGTTTCGACGCCGCCTGCAACACCGGCGGCGTCGGCAGCGGTGGCGGTGCGATCTACCTCACCAACGGCCGGCGAGACTACGCAGTCGTGCTGTCGCCGCTCGGCGTCGTGCGCGTGCACATCTGGAATCAGGGGACGGGCCAATGGACCAAT
>JAGSPS010000337.1 GCA_018262315.1 Deltaproteobacteria bacterium
CTTGCCCCACACGATGTTCTGCCTACCGGCGCGCACCCACAGGCGGCTGTCGAAGAACTCCATGTCGAGGTAGCCCTCTTTGAACTCCTTCTCGTCCTGTTGGCTACCGCCGCGGTTCCACGCCAAGTCCCCGGCGCTGAAGTTCTGGGCGAAGTCGCTGTCCTTGTCCTGTTGCAGGAAGCGGCTGAAGACGCCGCTCGGGTAATAGACGCCCCGCGAAATACCTTTCTGGGGTGCATCCGTCTGCAGCAGCTGTGACGCCGGACGCGCGGGAAGTTCGGCGCTGCCGGTTCCCAGCACGCCGGAATACTTGTTTATCAAGATCGGAATCGTGTCGCCCGCGTTGAACGGATTCGGCTTGTATTGCAGCGCGCCACTCGTGTCGATCTTGCAGCGCGGGTCGATCGGGCCGATGGTTTGACTGCTGATCCCGTTCCCGCCGCCGGGAGTCTCGCGGGAGCCAAATCGGCATCGCGTCTGGCCGCTGAAGAAGAAGAACGCCGGGTCGTCGTTGATGGTGCCGTACACGGGGGGAGTGCCCGGTGTGAGAGAGTACTTGACGTTTGCTCTGCGAAGGGTCCGACCCGAAGAGAGTCTGATTGCCGATGAACGCAGCGCCACTCATGCCGGTGCGGTGACCGTTCGTCTTGTAACCGGGCAGGTGCGCTACGCGATCACCGAACGCATCGGCGGACGGGAACATTCCGCACGCGCGCGTCCACACGCAGTCGTAGCGGACTTCGAGTCGCACGTAGGCGGAGAGGACGTCGAACGGTCCCCAGCCGTCGGGTGCGAAGTCGTACTCCGTCTCGACGTTCAGGATGTTGTACCACTGCGCGAGGTCCATGTTGTCGGACCAGGAGAAGTCTTCGCCCATCGCGCGAATCGTTTCTTCGAAGTAGCCGTGGATCTGGAGACGGCCATCCTGGAAGTCGAAGGCTTCCGCGCGCGGCGTCAACGCAGCCAGCGCTGCGATGATCATGATCGCGAGGGAGCGAGCAAACAGCGTGAGCTGGAGATGCGGACGCACGCATCCCGACGGCACCGTGGACATGGACCCTCCTGGCGGCCCACGCGCAGACCCACCGCAACGGCTCGCCGACCCCAGGCCCGGCAGCCGATCGCACTGACTCTCCGCACAGGCCTACCCGCTACTCGATTCGAGAAGCGGCTTGGCTTTCCCCCAGTAACAAACGCACCCCAGGCGGTGGGAGAGGATCGGCTCTCATTCGTCTACGGGCGCGAACGCGCGCAGACCTCTTCCCCCCTCGCCAGCGTGCTCTTATAACTCCTAGATGGGGAACCTGACAACGAAAAAGCTCATGACGCGGAGCGGCAGATCGCTGGCAAGGCGCCGGTTGCCGCACTTCGCACGCGATGCGGGACGACCCGCGCACGCGATCACTTGCTTTTTTCGGGGGTCCTGGGCTTGCGCGCGGTCTTGCGCGGCTTCGCGGTTTGCTTGCGCCCCGGCTTCTCGTCAGCCGCTGCGGCCCCTTCCGCGACTTCGGCCTTCGCGCGCTTGCGACCCCGCGCGGGACGCTTCGGTGCCGCGCCGGCTGCGTCGCCTGCCGCGGCCGGCGCAGCAGCCCCGCGCGGCGCGCGCGGCAGGAACTCGAAGCCATGACGGCCGGTCTCCTTCAAGACCAGCATCGCCGAGAACGGCCGTCCGTAGCGCGACGTGAAGTCGGTGAGCAGCTCGGTGCGCTTGTTGGCGACGTAGTAGATCGCCTCTTCGCGCGTGATCTCGCGCTTGCATACCGTGCGCGGCAACACGAAGCCGCAGCTCTTGGGGCGCTCGACGCCCTCGCCGAGATCCGTCTCCTTCAGCTTGCGCTCGCAGATGAAATGAGTCGGCGACTCGACCACGTGACACTCTTCTTCGAACGGACACGTGCCCAGCGGCTCGGTGTCGACCTCGTATTCGGGATCCTCGCGAACCGTGCCCTCTTCCCACGCAACTGGGCGGATCTTCACCTGCCACGCCTCGCGATCGATCTCCAGCAGAGCCTGGTAGGTGCGGCCGTTGCGCGCAGTGAAGCCTTCGAGCGGACCGGTCTTGCCCTCGTTCACGAGCGTGCTGGCTGAAGCGCGATCGATGTAGCGACCGGAGGTATCCTTCCAGATGCGCAGCGGGCAATCGGGATCGCGCTCGGGCTTCTCCTCGCAGCGATAGAACCACGGCGCCTCGACGACGGGGCGCCCGCACGCCGGGCACGGACCGAGCGGCGCGTCCTTCGAGTAGAGGTCCTCGTACTCGAAGGTCTTGGCGTGCTCGACAATCTCGCGCGTATACGACTCGATCTCCGCCATGAAGTCGGCGGCGGTACGCTGACCGTGCTCGACCTCGTTCAGATGGAACTCCATCTCGCCGGTCAGCTCGGCGCTGGTGAGCCGGTCGATGTGCACGCGGCGCAGGATGTCGATCAACCGGATGCCCTTCGCGGTCGGCCGAACCGCGCGGCCCATCCGCACCGCGTATCCCTTGGCAATCAGGTTCTCGATGATCTCGGCGCGCGTGGCCGGCGTGCCGAGTCCGCGCTCGTGCATCGCGGCGGCGAAATCCTCGTCCTCGAGATCCCTGCCGGCGTTCTCCATCAGCGACAGCAGGCGTGCCTCGGTGATGCGCGGCGGCGGTTTGGTCAGTTCCGCGACCGCCTCGACGTGGGTCGTGGCGACGCCGACGCCGGTCGCCTCGTTCTGGCCGGCAATCAGCGGCGGCAGCGACGAAACGCCTTCTTCATCCGTGCCCGCATCGCCGATCGATCGCCAGCCCGGTTCCATGATCGTGCGCGCGCGGCTGCGGAAGCGTTCGCCGGCGACGACGGTGGTGCGCTCGACGCGCTCCCAGACCGCAGGCGGATGGAAGTTGCCGAGGAAGCGGCGCGCCACCAGGTCGAAGATCTTGCGGTCGTCGCCCGACACGCCGGGACCCGGCACGCGGCCGGTCGGGATGATCGCGAAGTGGTCCGAGACCTTGGTGTCGTCGAAGCTGCGGGCCTCGTTCTCGAGGCCCGCCGAGAGCAATCGCTGCGCGGCGGCGCCGTACTCGGCGATCGGGTCGGCGTCCTTCGACGGCCGCACGCCGCGACCCGCGTCGGCAAAGCTGTGCAGCACTTCGCGAACCTTCCCGCGGTAATCGTTCGGCAGGCAGCGCGAGTCGGTGCGCGGGTAGGTGAGGACCTTGTGCGCTTCGTAGCAGCGCTGCGCCGCCGAGAGCGTGCGGCGCGCCGTCCAGCCGAAGCGGCGGATCGCCTCGCGCTGCAAGCTCGTCAAGTCGAAGAGTGGCGGCGCGGTTTCGCGCGACGGCCTGCGCGTCTCCTCCGCGCTGCCCGGTCGCCCCGCGACGGCCGCAACGATCGCGTGGGCGCGCGCCTCGTCGAAGATCCGGTCGTCGCGCGCTTCCTCATTCTCGCTCGCGGCGAGCGCCGGATCGAACCAGGTGCCCGTGTAGCTCTGGCCGTCGAACTCGAAGCTGCCGACCAGACGCCAGTAGCCCTTCGCGTTGTGGGAGAGCACTTCGAGTTCGCGTTCGACCAACAGCGCCAGCGTCGGCGTCTGCACGCGGCCCGCCGACCAGGCGCCCTTCTCGCGCCGGCCCTTGAGCCGCTTGGTGAGCGCGCGCGTCGCGTTCATCCCGATCAGCCAGTCAGTGAGCGTGCGGGCGCGAGCTGCAGCGCCGAGATTCTCCAGCTCCTCGCCCGGCCGCAGGTGCGCGAAGCCGTCGCGGATCGCGTCCTCGGTCATCGACTGCAGCCAGAGCCGGCGGATCGGCTTGGTGCTGCCGAAGTGCTCGAGAATCTCGCGGAAGATCAGCTCGCCCTCGCGGCCGGCGTCGCAGCCGTTCACCACCGCCTCGACGTCCGCGCGCTCGAGCAACTTCTTGATGGTGCGAACCCGCTCGGCCTGGCCCTGTTTCGGCTTGGTCTTGAAGGTCTCGGGGAGGATCGGGA
>JAGSPS010000338.1 GCA_018262315.1 Deltaproteobacteria bacterium
TGGACCATCCCGCACTTCGAGAAGATGCTCTACGACGAGGGCCAGCTGCTGCGCGTCTACGCCGAGACGTGGCGGCGCACCGGCGCCGACGACGACGAGCTGGTCTGGCCGATCCGCGAAACCGTCGCGTACCTGCGCCGCGAGATGGCCGCTCCCGACGGCGGCTTCTTCGCGAGCCAGGACGCCGACAGCGAAGGCGAGGAGGGCAAGTACTACGTCTGGACGCCGGACGAGGTGCGCGCCGTGCTCGGCGCCGAACGGGGCGACGCTTTCTGCGCCGCCTACGGCGTCGCGAAGTCGGGCAACTTCGAGCACGGCACGACGCAGCTCGTCGACGTCGCGCGGCGCGAACGCGCGCACTTTGCCAACGAGCGCGCGAACTTGCTCGCAGTGCGCGCGCGCCGCATCCCGCCCGCGACCGATCGCAAACGCGTCGCGTCGTGGAACGCCTACTTGATCTCGGGCCTCGCGCGCGCCGGCAGTCTGCTCGGCGACGCCGCGATGCTCGCCGACGCCGTCGCGACCGCGGAGTTCGTGCTGACGAAGATGCGCGACGCGCGCGGCCGGCTGACGCACGTTTACGACGGCGGCCGCGCGCACGTCACCGGCTTTCTCGAAGACGTCGCGGCGCTGCTCGAAGCCACGCTCGATCTGCACCGCGCACTCTCGGGAAGCGCCGGGCACGGCGGCGGCGAGCGCTTCCTCGACGCGGCCGTCGCGCTCGCCGAGGACGTCGTCACGCGCTTCTTCGACACGACCGACGGCAATTTCTACTTGACGCCGAGCGACGGCGAGCGACTCGTCCACCGCCCGCGCGCCGAACCCGACGGTGCGACGCCCGACGCCGCCGGCTCGGCGGCGCTCGGTCTGCTGCGCGCGGCAGCGCTGACGGGTCGCGGCGAATGGAACGACGTCGTCGCGCGGGTACTGCGCGCGAACGCCCATCTGATCGAGCGCGCACCCGCTGCGTTCCCGACCTTCGCGCGCGCGGCTGCGCTCGCGGAGCGCGGGCTCTCGGTGGCCGTGGTGATCGGCGATCCCGCGGACGCCGCAACGATCGCGCTCGCGGACCGCGCACGGCGCACGCTCGCGCCCGAGGACGGCGTGGTGGTCGCTGCACCGGGTGCGGCGCCGCCCGCGTCGCTCGATCCGGCGTGGCTCGCGGGTCGCGAAGCGATCGGAGGCCGGCCGACCGCGTACCTCTGCAATGGCACGACGTGTTCGCTGATCAGCTCATGAGGCTCGCTACGCGGGATCAACTCATGGGGCTCGCCGCTCGCCTGCGGCTCGCTACGCGGGATCGGGCATCATGCTTCGATGGTCTTTCCAGGGGGGGCGCATGACGACGCACACGAAGCTTCGCGACTTGCACAGCGGCACCGACGATGGGCTCGAAGCGCTGCGCCCGCTCGACGTCGCCGCCGCGGGGTCTGTGGACGCGCTGGTGCGCGGCATGGCCGCGACCGCGTTCGGCGGTCGCAACCTCGGCGAAGCCGCCGACGTGTTCGAAGCGATGGTACGGGACCGCGACTGCTTTCGCGTGCTCACCATCTCGGGAGCGATGACGATCGCAAAGCAGGGTCTGGTGGTCTGCGAGATGATCGACCGCGGCTGGGTGCATGCGATCGTCGCGACGGGAGCGCTGATGACCCACGGCTTCGTCGAAGCCGCGGGCATGACACACTACAAGCACCGCCCGTCGATGAACGACGAGGAACTCTTCGCCAAGGGCTACAACCGCGTCTACGACACGCTCGAACTCGAGCAGAATCTCGACGACACCGAAAAGATCGTCTCCGCCGTCCTCGACGGCGTCCCGGAAGGCACGCTGCTGTCCAGCCACGTCATCACCGAAGCGCTCGGCCGCCACCTTGCCGCGCACACCGACGGGCGCGCGATCCTGAAGAGCGCCATCACCAAGGGCGTGCCCGTCTACATCCCCGCCTTCACCGACTCGGAACTGGGCCTCGACGTCGCGGTCTACAACCGCCGCCGCGAGATGGCCGGCAAGCTGAGGCGCGGCTTCGACCCGTTCCTCGATCTCGAGCACTACGCCGACCACATCCGCGCGCACGAGACGATCGGCATCTTCACGATCGGCGGCGGCGTGCCGCGCAACTGGGCGCAACAGGTGGGTCCGTATCTCGAGATCTCGGAGAAGCGACTCGGCGTGGCGGAGCCCGTGCGGCGCTTCCGTTACGGCGTGCGCATCTGCCCCGAGCCCGTGCACTGGGGGGGGCTCTCGGGTTGCACGTACTCCGAAGGCGTCTCGTGGGGCAAGTTCCTGCCACCGAGTGAAGGCGGCCGCTTCGCGGAAGTTCTCTCTGATGCGACGGTCGCCTGGCCGCTGGTGGTGCGCGCCGTGATCGAGCGAACCAGCCGCTGACGGCTCCGGACGTCACCCCTGCGCGCCGAAAAGCCACACACCTGTTCGGGAGGCCCCGCGGCATGGTGCACATCCTCGATCGGCCCGAGCGCCGCGCGCGCGTCGAGAGCGAGTCCAGCGCGGCGGCGCCCACCGAGGCAGCGCTCGCCGCGACGAGCGATCTCGACTGCCGTTCGACCGCCGAGATCCTCGCCGCGATCCACGCCGAGGACCGCCGCGCGGTCGATGCCGTCGGCGCCGTGCTGCCCGCGCTGGCGTGCGCGGCCGACGCGCTCACCGACGTACTGGCCGGCGGCGGGCGCTGGTTCAACGTCGGCGCGGGCACCAGCGGCCGTCTGGGTTGTCTCGACGCCGCGGAGATCCCGCCGACCTTCGGCTTCGCACACGATCGCATCGAGGGGCTGATCGCCGGCGGCCCGGCCGCGCTGATGCGCGCGCGCGAAGGCGCCGAGGACAACGCGGAGAGCGCGCGCACGGCGCTGCGCGCGCGCGAACTCGGACCGCGCGACGCGGTGGTCGCGATCTCGGCGAGCGGTCGCACGCCCTACGCATTGGCCGGCCTCGAAGTGGCGTATCAGGTCGGCGCGCGCCGCATCGCAATCACCTGCGATTCCGATTCACCGCTGGCGCGCGCCGCAGAGATCGCGATCGCGCCGGACACCGGCCCCGAAGTGATCGCGGGCTCGACCCGCATGAAGGGCGGGCTCGTCCAGAAGATGATCCTGCACTCGCTCTCGACGGCGGTGATGGTTCGCCTGGGACGCGTCGAGGGCAATCGCATGACGCATCTGCGCCCCGGCTCGCGCAAGCTCTGGCAACGCGCGCTCGTGCTGTTGCAGGAACTCTCCGGCGCCGACGAAGCGACCACGCTCGACGCGCTGGAGCGCGCCTGTGGCGACGTCGCCGAGGCGCTCGCGATGTTGCGCGCCCAGCATCGCGCGGCGCTGCCGCTGCGGCGACCAGGAACCCGCAGCGATCGCTGACGCGGAGCAGGCGCCCGGCCGCCTGACCCACTGTGAAGCACGTCTCTTCGAAGCGGATGCGTGCGGCGCGGGGGCGGTGCGTTCGTCCAGAACGTCCTCGGCGGACGGGCGTCGCAGCTTCGCGTCGGTGCTTCCAGACCGCCTGCCGGCCTGATGACCGGAGGGCTTCGCGGGTTCTGGCCGAACGCCCCGCCCCCGCTACTTGC
>JAGSPS010000102.1 GCA_018262315.1 Deltaproteobacteria bacterium
CCGCTCGGCAACAACACGGCGCGGCATCAGCACGCCAAGGCGGAGTTCGAACTGCGCCGCGCCGAGACCTCGCTGCTGCGCCTCGAACAATCGATCGTGAGCGAGATCCGGCGTGCGGCGCGCAACCTGGTGTCGTCGGTGCAGGGCATCGAAGCGGCCGAGCGCGCCGAGGCGGCCGCGGCCGAGCAGCTGCGCGCCGAGCGCGTGCGGCTCGAGCACGGCGAATCCACGCCCTTCGACGTGCTGCTGCGCGAGCAGGATCTGGTGCAGGCGCAATCCCAGAAGATCTTCGCCCAGAAGACCTATCACAACTCGATCACCGGCCTCGACCGCGCACAGGGAACGATCCTCGAGCGGAATCAGATCGTCGTCGAAGACGCTGCGACGCTGCGGTAGACTGCGCGCCCTGGGAGCCGGGCGCGGAGTGCCTGGCGCTCTGAGTCATCGAGTTCGAGCCATCGAGACGGAGACCTCGTGAGCCTGTTCGATCGCAGACGAAGAGACGGAGAGACGGGCGAAACCCAGATGCCCGAGCCGCCCGCGGCACGGGAGTCCGTGACCGTTCAAGGTGGTCCGGAGAGGAGTGCAACGGTGTCCAGTCATCTGGTGCAACCGAAGCCGACGCAAGCAACCGCGATCGTGGGGGGGAGCATGGCGAACATCGGCAAGTCGATCACGTTGAAGGGCGATCTCTCGGGCAATGAGGACCTCGTCATCGAGGGCCACATCGAGGGCCGGGTCGACCTTCCCAGCAATCAGCTCACCATCGGCGCGAACGGCTCGTGCTCCGCAGAGGTGCACGCGAAGACGGTCGTGGTGATCGGGAAGGTGAACGGCAACGTCATCGCCACCGAGCGGATCGAGATCCAGGCCACCGGACTCGTGAACGGCGATGTCAGCGCGCCGAAGCTGGTGGTGCAGGAAGGCGCCGTGGTGAACGGCTCGATCGAGATGGGCGCCAAGGCGAAGGCATCGCAGGCTGCCGCCGCCGGAATCGGCGCCGGGCAGCAGCCCGTGGGCAGCTTCGGCGGCGAGAAGAAGGCCCTGCCCTGAGGCCATGCTGCGGCCCCATCGAGGGCCGCGAGCGAATCCTCCTCGCTCCGTTTCGACGGAAGCGCGCGCGACCCCGGTGAGAACCGGCGCTGCGCGCTTTTCGTTGCGACCTAGGCGCGCGCCTTCGCCTGCTTGCCGCTCTTCTTCGCCTTCGGCGCAGGCTTCGACTCGCCGGCGTTCTTGCGACCGGTGAGCAGCAACATGATCGGCGACGCGATGTACACGGTCGAGTAGCTGCCGACCACGATCCCGATCGCCATCGTCGCGGCGAACGGGTAGATCACCTCGCCACCCAGCACGACCAGCGCGATCACCGCGAGCAGCGTCGCACCCGACGTCAGGATCGTCCGCGAGAGCGTCTGATTGATGGCCTGGTTGATCACCGCGGGAAGGTCCTGCTTGGTGTGGACGCCCATCACCTCGCGGATCCGGTCGAAGATCACGATCGTGTCGTTGATGCTGTAGCCGATCAGGGCGAGCAGCGAGGCCAGCACCTGGAGATCGAACTGCTGGCCGCAGAGCAGCCAGATCGACGACGTCACCAGTACGTCGTGGACGAGGGCGATCACGCCGCCGGGCGCGAACTCGATCGAGAACCGGAATCCCACGTAGACCAGGATCAGCGCAAATGCGATCAACAGGGCCTTGGCGCCGTTGCTGCGCAGCTCGGCGCCTACCTTCGGCCCCACGTACTCGACGCGATCGACGCTCAGCGCGCCGACCTGCTCGGTAAGCGCTTTCTGGATGTGGTCGACGATCAGGTTCTGTTCGACGCCTTGTTCCTCACTCCCGCTCTGGAAGCGGATCAGGAACTCGGGATTCGTCGCCTCGCCGTAGCGCACGACACTCGGCTCGCCGACGCCCACGCTCTGCACGACGTCGCGGATCTTGCCTTCGTCGGCCTTCACTCCGTCCGCGAAACGAACCTGAACCTCCGTGCCACCAATGAAGTCGATGCCCCAGCGAATTCCCTTGATGGGAATCGCGGCCAGGCCGAGCAGGATGATCGCGATCGATCCTGCGACGCAGTACTTCCACTTCCCGATGAAGTCGAAATGGGTATCGGGCCGAATCAGCTCGAACACGCCGGTCTCCTCAAATCGACAGGGTCTGGACCGGCCGATTGCCGGGATACAGCTCGAAGAGCAGGCGCGGGATCACGAGCGACGAATACACGCTCGTGATGATGCCGATACAAAGCGTCACCGCGAAGCCCTTGATCGGTCCCGTCCCGTACTGGAACAGCACGAGACCTGCGAGAAGGGTCGTGATGTTGGCGTCCATGACGGTCCAGAATGCCTTGCTGAAACCGGTGCGGATCGCGCCACGCGGCAGCTTGCCCGCGCGCAGCTCGTCGCGAATGCGCTCGTAGATGATCACGTTGGCGTCGATCGCCATGCCGACGGTGAGCACGAGGCCGGCGATCCCCGGCATCGTCAGCGTGGCGCCCGCCATCCCCATGACGCCGAGCAGGAAGACGACGTTCGCGAGTAGGCCGGCGGTCGCGTAGACGCCGGCGAGCCGGTAGTAGACCATCGCGAACGCCGCGACGAGGCCGAAGCCGAGCAGCGAAGCCCAGATGCCGCCGCGGATCGAATCGGCACCGAGCGCCGGCCCGATCGTGCGCTCTTCCTCGATCTTCATCGGGACCGGCAGCGAGCCCGCGCGCAGGATCACCGAGAGATCGGCCGCACTCTGCGAGTCGAAGCGACCGTGAATGAAACCGCGACCGCCGCCGATGCGCGTCTGGAGGTTCGGCGCCGAGTAGACCTGACCGTCGAGCAGGATCGCGAGTCGCTTGCCGACGTTGTCCCCGGTGAGCTTGCCGAACTTGGTCGCACCCTCGGAATTGAAGGTGAAGTTGACGACCCAGCCGTAGCGCGGGTCCATCCCGGAACGCGCGTCGGTCAGCGACTCGCCCGTCAGATTCGGCGCCTTCGCGACCAGATACGCCCCGAGCACGCGATCGCTGCCCTTTTCCTTCTCGAAGACGATCACGGTCTCCGGCGGCAGTCCCTCTTCGTGCCGCTTGCGCAGCAGTTCTTCGCTGGGCGCCTCGTCGAGCACGATCTTGAACTCGAGGAAGCCGGTCTTCTGGAGCAGATTGCGCGCCTGCTCGCGATCGAGCTGACCGCCCGGGATCTGCACCAGCACGCGATCGTCGCCCTGACGCGTCACCACGGATTCCGGGATGCCCTGGATCGGGTCGTCGACGCGGCGGCGCACGACTTCCAGCATCTGCTCGATGCTGCGGTGGCGAACCTCCCGTTCCCATGCGGGCGTGAGCTTGAAGACGAGCTCGCTGCCATCTGGGGTCGCGGCTTCGAGGACCTTGGATTCGAGCGCCACTTCGCGGATCGTCGCCGTGTCTTCGGGGCGCGCGGCTTCGATGCGGAGCTGACCGTTCTCGACCGCGATGCGCGCCGGCGTGACCTTCTTCTCGGTGAGCGATTCCTGGAGCGAGGCGCGCAGCACGTCGAGTTCGTGCTCGATGGCGACCGCCAGATCCGGCCCGAGCACCCAGTGGATGCCACCCTGCAGGTCGAGCCCCAGGCGGATCCCCTGGTCCGGGAACCAGAGGCTTTCCTTGCGGACCGAGGCGGGGATGAAATTCGCCAGCGTGTACCAGCCGAAGAGGAGGAGGCTCGCGACGACGCCGGCCACCCTCCATCGGGATCCGCTCACTCGCCCTCTCCTTTGCCCTTGCCCACCACCCGGTCGATGCGCGCGCGATCGACCTTGACGCGCAGCGGCTGTCCCGCGCCGGCACCGATCTCGACGGTGAGGACGTCGTCGGTGCTGCCGGTCACGACGCCGTGCAGTCCCCCACTGGTCACCACCCGGTCGCCCTTCTCCACGCGCTTGAGCATCTCTTCGTGCTCCTTCTGGCGCTTGGTCTGGGGACGGATCAACAGGAAGTAGAAGATGACGAAGATCAGCGCCATCGGGAGCAGGAAACCGATCGGCGATTGCGGCGCAGCGCCGCCTTCCGCCTGCAACAGGATCGCCGCGAAGAGCGTCGTCATTGGGAAGCTCCGACGTCGGCGGTCGCGCGCGCCGCGAGAGCGGACGCCGCTCGGGGGGCGAACACGGTCCGCGACGAAATGCGTTCGACGCGCGCACCCGGGTAGAAGCGCGCGAGGATCTGTTGCGGGTTCGCTCCGCTGCGTGAAAGCGCGCGAGCGCCCCACTGACTCATCCCGACGCCGTGTCCGTTCCCGGAACCGACGAACACGAAGCCGTCCGCCGTGCGCCGCACCTCGAAGAGCGTGCTGCGCAGGCGCGTGGGCCCGAGCACGCGCCGCAGCGTCTCGCCCGATACCTCCACGTCGCCATCACTCCCCTGCACGCGCAGTTCGGCGGAGCGGCCACTCGGCGTGCGCCGGGCGACGCGGACGTCGCGCACGCGACCGACGTCCCTGCCGGCCGCTGCGAGCGCGGAGGCGAGTTCCTCGGCGGAAACCGGAGCGCGCCAGTACATGTCGGGCGAGTCCTCTTCGCCGGGAACGCCGACGCTCACCAGGTAGGGCACGTCGCGTCCCCACACCTCGGCGGCCGTTGCGGTGCGGCCCCCCGCTGCCGAGTGGAAGACCGCCAGGATCGGCTCGCCGGCGAAGGTGAGGATCTGCCCGCGCGTCGCGCGGGCCGCGTCGAGCGCGGCCGGCGTCTCGCCGTCCACGCCCAGATAGACCTGCGCCGCGGTGTTCGCCTCGACGTCGAAGTCCGGCGAGCGCGGGTGCGCACGCCGATGCAGCGCGTAGGTGCGAATCGCGATCGCTTGCGCGCGCAGCACCACGTCGCCGAAGCCCTCCGAAACTTCACCGAGCAATGTTCCCGCCACGTAGTCCTCGAGCGCCAACTCGTTCACGACGCGCAGTCCACCGGAGTCCCGGCTCAGCTCCACCGACCCGTGAACGCGCCGCCCATCCACTTCGTGCGGGCCCGGTGCCGCGAAGCGGGCCGAGCCGCGGCGCGCTCGGCCGTCCACGACGACACTCGAAACGTTGTCCAGGAGCAGGACGCGTATCCCGATCGCCGACGCGTCCGCCGAAGCCATGACGGGCGTGAGCGCCCCGATCCAAAGAGCCAGAAACCCACTCGCAAGGCTGACGAACGAGCCGCGGCGACCATGCTGCAGCCGACCGAACCCCTTTCGGGATCCCGCGCCCTCGCCCCCCCAACGCATGCGCGGGGGGTATGGCACGGAGACCCAGCGGGCGCAAGGAATGGGCGCGGCTACTTCGAGGCGTCTCGTGCGAGCGCGTCGGCCTTCGTCGTCTCCTCCCAGGGGAAGCCCTGGTCCTCCCGCCCGAAGTGACCGTGATAGGAGGTCGCCCGGTAGATCGGCCGCAGAAGCTGGAGCCCCTCGACGATGCCGCGCGGGGTGAGGTCGAAATGCTTGCGAACCAGCCGCTCGAGGTCCGACGGCGACAGTTTGCTGGTCCCGAAGGAGTCGACGCGAATCGAGACGGGCTCGGCGACGCCGATTGCGTAGGCCACCTGCACCTCGCACCGCGTCGCGACTCCTGCCTTCACGAGATTCTTCGCGACCCAGCGCGCGGCATACGCCGCGCTGCGATCGACCTTGCTCGGGTCCTTGCCGGAGAAGGCGCCGCCGCCGTGGCGACCCATGCCGCCGTAGGTGTCCACGATGATCTTGCGGCCGGTGAGACCCGCGTCGCCCATCGGACCGCCCACCACGAAGCGGCCGGTCGGATTCACGTGGAAGATCGTGTCGCCGTCGACCAGACTGGCCGGTAGCGCCGGACGGATCACCTTCTCGATCACGTCCTTGCGCAGCTTGTCGTAGCCGACGTCGGGCGCGTGCTGGGTCGAGAGCACGACCGCCGCGATGCGCACGGGTCGGTTCTGGTCGTCGTACTCGACGGTGACCTGCGACTTCGCATCCGGCCGCAGGTAATCGATCTCGCCGCTCTCGAAGTGCGTGCGGTGCATCTCCATCAGTTTGTGCGCGAGGCGGATCGGCGCCGGCATCAGCTCGGCGGTCTCGTTGCACGCAAAGCCGAACATCATCCCCTGGTCGCCGGCGCCCTGCTCCTTGTGCAGGCCCTCGCCTTCGGTGACGCCCTGGGCGATGTCGCGCGACTGCTGACCGAGCGCGACGAGAACGCCGCAGGTATCGGCATCGAAACCCATGTCCGATGACGTGTACCCGATGTCGCGAACCACCTCGCGCGCGAGGTGCTCGTACTCGACCCGGGCGCCCGTGGTGATCTCCCCGGCCAGCACGATGAAACCGGTCTTGGTGAGCGACTCGCAGGCGACCCGCGAGCGCGGATCCTGCGCGATCAGCGCGTCGAGGACCGCGTCCGAAATCTGGTCGCACATCTTGTCCGGGTGTCCCATCGACACCGACTCGGACGTGAACAGCGAGCGGGAAGCCATGCGATTTCTCCTCTGCCCGTGGGGGACGGGCGCAGTAGTCTAAGAGACGATCCGCTTCGGCTCAAACCCACCGCAAAGGCAGCCGTGGATGCGTGCGGAGGCCCGGTGACTAACCGCCATCGCCTTCGATGGGTTGCTCGAGGATCTGCCCGAGCGCGGCGACGGCGCGCTCGGCGTCCGCGCCGGAGGCTCGCAGGCGCAGCCGGGTGCCGAACGCGGCGGCGAGCGAGAGCAGCGAAAGCACGCTGCGCCCGTTCACCGTCTCACCCGGCTCTCCGGCGCGCGCGACTTCGATCTCCGCCTGGAAGCGCGACGCGAGCGCCACGAAGCGCCCCGCCGGCCGCGCGTGAAGACCGAGCTTGTGTCGCACCGTGAACTCGCCCTCGCAAGCGGCGACGTCGTTCACCGACGCCCTTCCGGAAGGATCTCGGACGCCACGCGGATGTTGCGCTGGCCGTATTCCTTGATGAAGGTCGCCAGCTCCTCGAGCGGCCGATTCTCGGTCATCGTCGCGAGCTTGATCAGCATCGGCAGGTTCAGGCCGGTGACCACCTCGACGCGGTGCTCTTCGAGAAACGAGAGGCCCATGTTCGACGGTGTGCCGCCGAACATGTCGGTGAGGATCAGCACGCCCTCCCCCGCCATTTTCTGACGGCCCGGCGGGACCGTCGCCTCGCGCCCTTCGGCGCGGCGCAATGCGTCGGCGATCGCCTCGCGCATCTGGTCGACGGACTGCTTCGGGTCGATCGACACCGCCTGGAACGGCGGCGCATCCGGTACGATCAGACGCAGCGCCTGCAGGAATTCCTCGCCCAGCCGGTAGTGGGTCACGATCACGACGCCGGGTGCCATCACGGTTCCTTTTCCAGATCTCTGTGCTGCACGTTGACCTCGCGCCCGCTCTGGCGCAACCGCGCGGCCATTGCCGTCGCCACCGCCACCGAGCGATGGCGGCCACCGGTGCAGCCGATCCCGATCGTCAGGTACGCCTTCCCCTCCGCGTCGTAGCGCGCGAGCAGGTAGTCGAGGAAGCCGCCGAGCCGCTCGAGCAGCTCTTGCGTTCGCTCGTGCTCGAGGACGTAGTCGGCGACGTCCCTGTCGAGCCCCGTCTTCGGGCGCAGCAGCGGCTCGAAATGCGGATTCCGCAGGAAGCGCACGTCGAAGAGCAACTCCGCCGCGGGCGGGATGCCATAGCGATAGCCGAAGGAGACGAACGTCACGACGCTCGGCTTCCCTTCCCCCGTCGCCCAGCGCACGACCGCGTCGCGGAGTTGATGGATGTTGAGCCGCGAGCTGTCGAGCACATAGTCGGCGAGCCGCGCGACGTCGCCGAGCAGTGCGCGCTCGCGCAACGTGCCCTGCTCGACGGTACCGGCCGGCGACAGCGGGTGGACCCGGCGCGTCTCGCGGTAGCGCGACACCAGGACTTCGTCGGCGCAGTCGAGGAAGAGCACGTCGGCGCGGGCGCCGGTCGCGCGGATCGCCTGGACCACCGCCGGGAAGCCCTTGAGAAACGCCGCCTCGCGCGCGTCGAGCGCCAATGCGATGTTGCGCACCGGCGGGTTCGCCTTGGCACACAGATCGACGAATTGTTCGATCAGCTGCGGCGGGATGTTGTCGACGCCGTAGAAACCGAGATCCTCGAGCGCGCCCATCGCGGTCGTGCGGCCGCTGCCCGAGAGTCCCGAGACGAAGACGATGCGCGTCTTCTCGTGACTCATCGGCGTTTGCCTTCGCTGCGCAGTCGGTCGTCGAGGCGACTCGCGGCGCTGCCTGCCGAGCGGCGGTGGACATGATCGCGCACCGCCACCTCGACGAGCGTGGCGAGGCTTCCCGCCGGCCGCGCCGGCAGCAGCAGTGCGGGGAGCGGCACCCCGTCCCAGCTCTCGAGCGGGCGCTCGAGGCCGACGCGCTCGACCTCGAGACCCGGGCGCCATTCGGCCAGCCGGCACACGAGCCCGATCTCGGCGCGTTCGGCCACCGCCTCGGATCCGAACAGATCGGGCAGGTAGACGATGCCGATTCCGCGCAGTTCCATGTGGTGTCGGATCAGCTCTGGCGATTCACCGAAGAGACGGCCCTCGCCGTCCCGCTCCAACACCACGACGTCGTCCGCCACCAGCCGGTGCCCGCGCCGCACCAGCTCGAGCGCGCATTCGCTCTTGCCGATGCCGCTCGGCCCGAGGAGCAAGACTCCGACGCCTTGCACGTCGACGAGCGCTCCGTGGGCGCGTGCCGCCATCGTGTCCCGGCTAGAACTTCGCGTCTTCCTCCTCGATGGCCCGCAGAACCTCGTCCCGGGTTCCGGCCTCGAGGAGTCGCTTGCGGAAGCTGGCGTCGCGCAGGAAACGCGAGATCCGCGCGAGCGCCTTCAGGTGCTGTCCGCCCGAGTGCTCGGGCACCACGAGCAGGAAGAACAGGTGCGTCGGCTGCCCGTCGATCGAATCGAAGTCGATCCCGCCGCGGCTGCGCGCGAACGAGGCCAACAGCCGCTCGAGCCCGGGCACCTTGCCATGCGGAATCGCCACCGCCTCACCGATCCCCGTGCTCTGGAGCTTCTCGCGTTCGACGAGCACGTCGAGCAGGCGCACTTCGTCGAGCCCGGGCTCGGCGCTCGCGAGCGCCTTGGCCATCTCTGCCAGCACGTCGCGCTTCTCGCGCGCCGCGAGATCGAGGATCACGGCGTCCCGGACCAGGATGTCGGAGATCTTCATACGCGTCCTCGCCGCGGAGCAGGCTAGCCGACCCGGCGGCGCTTCGTCGAGGAGAGGAGGTTCATCGCTTCGCGGTACTTGGTCACGGTGCGCCGTGCGATGTCGATGTTCGCGGTGCGCAACATCTCGGCGATGCGCTGATCGGACAGCGGACGGCGCGGATCCTCGGCCTGGATGATGCGGCGGATCTTCTCCTTCACGCTTTCGCTGGCGATCGCGTCGCCTTCGACGCGGTGGATGCTCGAATTGAAGAAGAACTTGAGTTCGAAGATGCCCTGCGGCGTGTGCGCGTACTTGTTGGTGGTGACGCGACTCACGGTGGACTCGTGCATGCCGATGTCGTCG
>JAGSPS010000103.1 GCA_018262315.1 Deltaproteobacteria bacterium
CATGCACGGGAATATCTCGAATCGGCGCTCGTGCTCGCCGACCTCGACCCCGTGAGCGGCCTTCGCGCCGCCGAGCTGCTGCGTACACACTTCCCCGATTGGCGGGAACGGCGCGTGGTGTGGGTGCACGCGTTCGCGGACGAAGTGCTGCGCGAGAATCGCGCCTGGCGCTTTCAACTTCGTCTGGCGTGGCTCTCCGTCTCGCAAGCGCTCGAGCCACTGCTCGGCGTGCGCTTCGCCGTCGCGAGCCTCGGCACGTTCCGCTCCGAAGGCGCCGGCTTCGATCTGGCGCCGATCCTCGCGGCGGGACTACGTCAGAACCCGGCCCCCCCCCAACAGGGTCTCGTCGCCTTCTTCACCGGACGCCCGTCGCCGCGCGCAGCCGGTGATTGGAGGCTGGGCCAGGCGGAACTGCTGGGCCGGGTTCTGGCGGTGCGTCTGGCGCGCGGCGAAGTGGCGAGCCGCGTGCTCGCCCACGAGATCCTGCACCTCTATGGCGCCGTGCACGTCGCGCTGATGAATCCAGCCGGGCAGTCGCTCGCGCTGGACCCGTGGAACGCGGCGATCGTCGCGGCGACGCGTGGGCGCACGTTCGGCCCGGGAGGCATCGAAGCGAACGTGCTTGCGCACGCCGACCTCGCCGCGATGATCGCGGCGTATCGCGCCGCGCTCGGCGCCAACGTCGCGATGCGCAACGCGGGCGTCGCCGATGCGCTCGAAGCCGGCGGCGGCTCCGCGCGCGCCGCGGCGCCGCAGGCGCGCGTCGCGATGCAACTCGACGAACACCTCGGCGATGTCGCGAACCTGGTGGCGCAACTGCTGATGCGCGACGGGCGGCCCGCCGCTGCGGCGCAGGCCTGGGAGAATGCGGCGCGGCTCTACGGTCCCGCGACGCCGCGGGGTCGCCGCGCCCTGCAAGACGCTCGAGCTCTCGCTCGAATGCGGGGCCGCTGAGGACCTCGAACTCGGGAAGCGCCGTTCCCCGTTATCATCGCGTGCGATGCGACGAACCCACGACTGCTGCTGCGCGCCGCTGCTCGCCCTCCTGCTCGCCTTCGGCATGGGACCCGCCGCGGCAGCGCTCGCCCAGAACCAGAGTCCGCTCTCCCCGCTGCTCGAAGTGCAGGTGCTCGGCCGCGAGTTGCTCGCGATCGACTCCGAAGGCGGCGGCCAGCGCAGCGAACGGCTCGAACGCGGCGAGACGGTGCTCTACACGCGCTCCCAGGGCCGCGTCGGGGTCGTGGTGACGGATCGCAGACTGCTCGCGATCGCGACGCGCTCGGGCGCGTGGCAGCAAGCGCGCTATCGCAACGGCGAGGCGCCGCCCGCCGACGTCGAGATCGGCGATCGCGTCGCACTCGCGCTGATGCAGACGCGCGCCGTCGGCTTCGACGGCGGCAGCCGCAACCTCGTCGATTCCAGCATCGGCCCGCGCGAGACGGTCGTCGACAGCGCCGTCGGCCCGAACGTCGTCGTGGTGATCACCGATCGGCGCGCGCTCGGTCTCTCCTCGGATCGCGGCGGATTCTTCGAGGTGCCGATCCGACTCGGCGAGCAGATCCAGTCGGTCACCGCGTATGCCAACCACGCGACGCTGCAGACCTCGCAGCGTCTGCTGATCTTCCGCGGACCGGCCGCGACGTGGGAGGAGAAGCGGCTGCCGGTCCACTGACAGCAACCCTGCGAGCCGCGATGCTGTTCCAGTCGAAGCCGCCGAGGCGCGCGCGGATCGCCGCGCGGACGCGCTCCGTCACGCGCCTTTTCCACCAGCGCCGGGCTCCGTCTGCGCGCGCGCATCGAGCAGCCTTTGGAGCTGCGGCGCGGGCAGCACGCCGCGCGCGAGTGCGACCTCGCGCACCGTGCGTCCCGTCGCGGCGGCTTCCTTCGCGATCTCCGCGGCGCGGTCGTAGCCAATTGCGGGCACCAGCGAGGTCGCGAGCGCGAGGCTCTGCTCCACCCACGCGGCGGCGCGCTCGCGATCCACTTCGATGTTGCGCAGGCAGCGATCAACGAAGAGCTGCGAGACGTTCGCGAGCAGACGGATCGACTCCAGCAGATTGCGCGCAATCAGCGGAAGCATTGCGTTCAGCTCGAGCTGCCCGGTCATGCCGCCGAGCGCAACGGCCGCGTCGTTGCCGACCACCTGCGCCGCCACCTGGATCACCGACTCACAGAGCACCGGGTTCAGCTTGCCCGGCATGATCGACGAGCCGGGCTGCACCGCGGGCAGGCGCAGCTCGCCGAACCCGCAGCGCGGACCCGATGCGAGCAGGCGGATGTCGTTCGCGATCTTGAAGAGCGCCACCGCCGCGCCGCGCGCCGCGGCGCTCGCCGCGACCGCGGCGTCGCGCGCGCCCTGCGCCTCGAAGTGATCGAGCGCCTCGCGGAACGCGAGTCCCGTTTCGCGCGAAAGCAACTCGATCGCGCGCGCGGCGAAGCCGGGCGGGCAGTTGATGCCGGTGCCCACCGCGGTGCCGCCGAGCGCCAGTTCGGCGAGTCCATCCCCGGCGGCGCCGAGTCGCTCGATCGCCGACTCGAGCTGCCGCGCCCAACCCGCGAATTCCTGGCCGGCGCGAACCGGCGTCGCGTCCATCAAGTGCGTGCGCCCGATCTTCACGACGTCGTCGAAGCCCGCCGCCTTCTCGCGCAGCACCTCCGCCACACGCCGCAGTGCGGGAACCAGGTCGTGTGCGATCGCCTCGCGCGCCGCGACGTGCAGCGCCGAGGGCATCACGTCGTTCGACGACTGGCTCGCGTTGACGTGATCGTTCGGGTGCACGCGCGGCGCCCCCGCGCCGAGCAACTGTTCCGCGCGCCGCGCGATCACCTCGTTCGCATTCATGTTCGTCGAGGTGCCCGAGCCGGTCTGGAACACGTCCACCACGAAGTGCGCATCGAGCGCGCCCGCTGCGACCTCGCGCGCCGCGGCCTCGATCGCGCGCGCCCGCGAGGCGTCGAGCACGCCGAACTCCGCGTTGCTCGCGGCCGCCGCCGCCTTCAGCAGCCCCAGCGCCCGCAGGAAGCGGCGCGGAAACCGTTCTCCGCTCACGGGGAAGTTCGCCACCGCGCGCGCCGTCGACGCGCCCCACAGCGCGTCGGCGGGTACCGTCAGCTCGCCGAGCGAGTCGCGCTCGATCCGCGTTGCAGGCGCATCGCCTCGAGGTTCCATCGCTACCTCCCGCGCAATCGAGCGATCAGGCCGCTGGCGTCGCGCGCCACGCACGCACGAATTCGAAGGCGATCGGCAACAGCGAGATCGCGATGATCGCGAGGATCACGACGTGGAAGTTGCGCTGGATCGTGGGAATCTGGCCGAAGAACCGACCGGCCAGCAGGAACGCGAGCACCCAGCTCACGGCGCCCGTGATGTTGTAGAGCGCGAAGTGGCTGTAGGTCATCGAGCCGACACCGGCGACGAACGGCGCGAAGGTGCGCACGATCGGAACGAAGCGCGCCAGGAAGATCGTCTTGCCGCCGTACTTCTCGTAGAAATCGTGCGTTCGCTGCAAGTGCTTCTTGTTGAGCCAGCGCGAGTCCTCGCGGCTGAAGACTTTCGGTCCCATGTAGGCGCCGACGGCGTAGTTGACCGCATCACCCAGCACCGCCGCGGCGATCATCAGCGCGGCCACGAGCCACAGGTTCATCCCCGAGTCGGGCAGCGACGTCAGCGCGCCGACCGCGAAGAGCAGCGAGTCGCCCGGCAGGAACGGCGTCACGACCAGACCCGTCTCGCAGAAGACGATCGTGAAGAGCAGGAAGTAGAGCCAGGGCCCGAGCGCCTGCGACCACGCGCCGAGGTAGCGGTCGAGATGCAGCAACACGTCGATCGCGGACTTGATCTCGTCCAAACGGGCCTCCCGGAAGCCGATCACGGGTAGCCGATCCATCTCCCCCGAACAAACCATCCCGCTATGCTGCAGGCCATCCCGGCTGGCGAGGACATCCGATGAGTTCCTTTGCATTTCAAGCGCTCTTCGAACTGGGGCACGACGACGCGACGTCGTACCGGAAGCTGAGCAGCGATTTCGTCGGCACCGCAAAGTTCGGCGACCGGCGCGTGCTCACGATCGAACCCGACGGTCTCTCGCGCCTGGCTGCGCAGGCGATCCGCGACGTCTCCCACCTGTTCCGCCCGGGCCATCTCCAGCAGATACGCAACATCATCGACGACGCCGAAGCGAGCGACAACGACCGTTTCGTCGCGCTCCAGATGCTCAAGAATGCGAACGTCGCGGCGGGCATGATCCTGCCCTCGTGCCAGGACACCGGCACCGCGATCGTGGTCGGCAAGAAAGGCCAGTATGTCGTCACGCTCGGCGACGACGAAGAGGCGCTCTCGCGCGGCATCCACGAGACCTACACGACGGCGAACCTGCGCTACTCGCAGATGGCGCCGCTCACGATGTACGAAGAGGTGAATACCAAGACGAATCTACCCGCACAGATCGAGCTGTACGCGACGAGCGGCGACGAGTACCACTTCCTGTTCGTCACCAAGGGTGGCGGCTCGGCGAACAAGAGCCTGCTCTTCCAGGAGACGCGCGCGATCCTGAATCCCGCGTCGCTGATGAAGTTCCTCGAGGAGAAGATCCGCGCGCTCGGCACGGCGGCCTGCCCGCCCTATCACCTCGCAATCGTGATCGGCGGTCCATCGGCGGAGTTCACGCTGAAGACCGTGAAACTCGCGAGCTGTCGCTACCTCGACGCGCTCCCCACCAGTGGCAACGCGCTGGGTCGCGCCTTTCGCGACCTCGAATTGGAACAGCAGGTGCTGGCGCTCACGCGCTCGCTCGGCATCGGCGCGCAGTTCGGCGGCAAGTACTTCTGCCATGACGTGCGCGTGATCCGGCTGCCGCGCCACGGCGCGTCGCTTCCAGTCGGCATCGGCGTCTCGTGTTCCGCCGATCGCCAGGCGCTCGCCAAGATCACGAGCGACGGCATCTTCCTCGAGCAGCTCGAAACCGACCCCGCGCGCTTCCTGCCCGGGCCGAACAAGAAGGAACTGTCCGGGGCGGGGGTGAAGATCGATCTGAATCAGCCGATGGCCGAGATTCGCCGCGTCCTGTCGCGGTACCCGATCAAGACGCGACTGTCACTGAACGGCACCATCGTCGTCGCGCGCGACATTGCCCACGCCAGGCTC
Organism: Deltaproteobacteria bacterium; assembly: GCA_018262315.1. Classification (GTDB taxonomy): domain Bacteria; phylum Myxococcota_A; class UBA9160; order UBA9160; family PR03; genus PR03. The sequence goes on from JAGSPS010000103.1 coordinate 5,144, forward strand.
AAGGAACGCATCGAAGCCGGCCAGGGCCTGCCGTCCTACTTCCAGGACCACGTCGTCTACTACGCCGGTCCCGCCAAGACTCCCGAGGGCTACGCCTCGGGTTCCTTCGGCCCGACCACCGCGGGCCGCATGGACACCTACGTCGACCTGTTCATGCAGCATGGCGGCAGCTTCGTGACGCTCGCCAAGGGCAATCGCTCGCGGCAGGTCACCGACGCGTGCAAGAAACACGGCGGCTTCTATCTCGGTTCGATCGGCGGTCCCGCGGCACTCCTCGCACTCGAGTCGATCAAGAAGGTCGAAGTGCTCGACTACCCGGAACTCGGCATGGAAGCGGTCTGGAAGATCGTAGTCGAGGACTTCCCCGCCTTCATCATCGTCGACGACAAAGGCAACGACTTCTACACGCCCGGTTCATGATCCCGCTCGCCACCGGACGGTGGCTACCTCATGATCCCGCTCGCCGGCGGACGCCGGCTACCTCATGATCCCGCTCGCCGGCGGACGCCGGCGAGCCGAACACGGGTCAGGGGGCGGGTTGCAATGCGAGCTACTGGATGCGCGAGCGGCCGCTGAAGCCTTCTTCGTAGCCGTGGAAGTGGTCCACCGTGGTTTCCGGCCAGCGCCAGCAGTAGTAGCCGCTGCCGTTGTCGAAATCGACGAGCCAGACGCCCTTCACTTCCGCGCCGAGCGCCTCCATCTCGTGCTTCCAGCGCTCGATCAACTGCTGGATGCGCGCGTCGACCTTCGCCTGCTCGCCCGCGGTCGCGCCTTCGCGCGCCAACACCAGCTTCTCCGCTTCCTCGACCGCGCGCTCGGTGCGCGTGCGCACGTCGGACAGCACCGCACGCGCACCTTCGAGGGTCCACTCCCGCCTGGTGGCGACGTTGCCCACTTCCACTCCTCCGCGCTTCCGCCACCCCAGCCTACCACGTTGACTTGGGGACGTTCCTGCCGTCGTTGACTTTGTTGACTTCAGGAACGTCCCAATAGTAACGGTGGGGTTGACGGTGGGGGGGGGGTCGGGTTGGCTTCGCGGGCATGGGGCTGCCGCTCGTGCTGGGAAGTGGATCGCCGCGCCGCAGCGAATTGCTCGCGCGCGCCGGCATCGCGTTCGAAGTGCGGCCCGCGGACATCGACGAAACTGCCGAGATCGGTGAGGCGCCCGCAGCGTTCGCGCTGCGCCTCGCGCGCGCGAAGGCGATCGCCGTGGCGACGCTCGTCGGCGCGTCGCCGCGACGTATCGTGCTCGGCGCCGACACGATCGTGGTGGTCGACGGCGACGTGCTCGGCAAGCCCACCGATCGCGAGGACGCGGTGCGCCTGCTCGGTCGCCTGGTCGGTCGCGAGCACCGCGTGCTGACTGGCGTCGCCGTCGTCGCGAGCGATCGCAGCGACCGCGCAGCGACCTGCGTCGTCACGAGCCGCGTGACGATGCGCGCCGCCACCGAAGCCGAGATCCGCCGCTACGTCGCGACGGGCGAGCCACTCGACAAGGCCGGCGCCTACGCCGCCCAGGGCGAGGGCCGTCGCTTCATCGAACGCATCGACGGCAGCGAGAGCAACGTGATCGGTCTGCCGATCGACGAGACGCTCGCGTTGCTGCGCGAGAGCGAGATGCGGGCGTGAGCGACACGGCCGCGATCGCCGGGCGCTTCGCCGCTCTTCGCGCGCGCGTCGAAGCCGCCGCGCGGCGCGCGGGTCGGGATCCCGCGTCGGTGCGGATCGTCGGCGCCGCGAAGAAGCAGCCGCCCGAGCGCGTCGCCGCCGCGGTGCGCGCCGGCCTGCGCGACGTCGGCGAGAACTACGTGCAGGAAGCGGCGGCGAAGCGCGTCGCGGTCGAAGCGCTCGTCGGACCGCAGCTCGCCGCCTCGCTGCAATGGCACGGCATCGGCCATCTCCAGCGCAACAAGGCGAGGGAAGCGGTCGCCTGCTTCGGATGGCTGCACGCGGTGGACGGCGCGCGACTGGCGACGGAACTCGATCGGCGCGCAGCGGAAGCCGGTCGACGGATCACGGTGCTCATGCAGGTGAACCTCTCGGGCGAGGCGACCAAGAGCGGCGTCGCGGCCGACGTGCTGCCCGCCCTGCTCGACGCCGTGCACGGACTCGCGAACCTTCGCGTCGTGGGACTCATGACGATGCCGGAACCCGCTCCCGATCCCGAGGCCGCGCGACCCGTCTTCGCGCGCCTGCGCGCACTCGCGGCAGCGGCCGCGCTGCCGGAACTCTCGATGGGCATGTCGGACGACTTCGAAGTGGCGGTCGAAGAAGGCGCGACGCTGGTGCGGATCGGCACGGCGCTGTTCGGCGCAAGGAGGCCCTCGGCCAACGCGCAGCGAGCCGAAGGCGAGCGAAGATCATGAACGGGAGGCCCTCGGCCGACGCGCAGCCCGCAAGCGGAGCGCGCAGCGAGCCGTAGGCGAGCGAAGCCCATCGGGACCGAAGGCGAGCGAAGATCATGAACGGGAGCCCCTCGGCCAACGCGCAGCCCGCAAGCGGAGCGCGCAGCGAGCCGTAGGCGAGCGAAGATCAGCAGGACGGGAGGGTTGACGGTGACGGAACTCGCAACGCAGCGGATCGGTTTTCTCGGGGCCGGCGCGATGGGAGAAGCGCTGGCGGGCGGTCTGCTCGCTGCCGGTGTGCCGCGCGAGCGGGTGCGTGCCGCCGATCCCGACGCCGCACGCCGCGAAACGGTTTCGCGTGCACTGGGCATTGCGAGCGGCGACGACAACGCCGCCGTCGTGCGCGAGAGCGACATCATCGTGCTCGCCGTGAAGCCCGCCCTCGTCCCGCGCGTGCTCTCCGATCTGCGCACGGCGCTCGGCAATGCGCTCGCGAGACCGCTGTGGATCTCGATCGCGGCCGGCGTGTCGATCGCACGCATCGAGAGCGAGCTGCCGAGCGGCGCGCGCGTGGTGCGCGCGATGCCGAATACGCCCGCGCTGGTGCGCGCCGGCGCAACAGCCTACGCGGCGAACACCGCCGCGACGGCTGCGGACCGCGCGCTCGCGCAGTCGTTCTTCGAATGCGCGGGCCTCGCGTGGGAGGCGCCCGAGGAGTCGCTGCTCGACGCCGTGACCGGGCTCTCGGGCAGCGGCCCGGCCTATGTGTTCGTGTTCCTCGAAGCGCTCGCCGACGCCGGCGCGCGGGTCGGCTTGCCGCGCGACGTCGCCCAGCGCCTCGCGATCCAGACCGTACTCGGTGCCGCGCAGCTCGCGCACGATACCGGCATCCACCCCGCACAGCTCCGGGAGCGGGTCAGTTCCCCGGGCGGCACGACGATCGCGGGGCTGGCCCGACTCGAGGCCGCGGGCTTTCGCGCAGCGCTGCTCGACGCCGTCGAGGCCGCCACGCGGCGCTCGCGCGAACTGGGCGGTTCGTAGGCAGCGCGCGTGCAGGAAACTCCTCAAGGAACCGGGAGGTTGCGCCGAACTGTTGCAGCGAGCCGTGAGGACCGCGACGGACTCTTTCCTCCGGCATTCCGCGCGCTTCATCCGGAGGATTCCATGCGCTTCACGCCGCTCGACATCCAGAGTCATCACTTCGCCCGCAGCTTGCGCGGCTACGCGCCCGAGGAAGTCGACGCCTTTCTCCGCATGGTCGCCGAGGATCTCGAAGGCGTGATCCGCGACTCCGACCGCCTGCGCGAGCACATGCGCGAGTTGGAGGCGCGCGTCGAGGAGTTGGGCGGGCGCGAGGAAATTCTGCGCGCCACGCTGATGACGGCGCAGGAAGTCAGCGACGATCTGCGCCGCACGGCAGCGAAGGAGGCCGAGGTGCTGCTCGCCGAAGCCGAGGTGAAGGCCGAGAAGGTGCTCGACGCCGCCCACCGCCGCGTCGCGAAGTTGACCGAGGACATCCGCGAGATGCGCCAGGCGCGCACGCGGCTCGCCGCGTCGGTGCGCTCGGTGATCGAGACACACCTGTCGCTACTCGACGGGCTCAGCGCGGAGCTGCCCGAGGACCCGGTGCTCGACGGCAAGGTCGCGTTCCTCACGGCGCCCCGGTCGTCGCCGCGGCGCCACGGCCCGAGCGCCGGCGCGCCGGCGGGATCCGAGGCCGGGGTCGTGGTGGACGCAGAGGGCGCCGCGCATGGCTCTTCCATGTACGAGTTGGAGCGCACAGCGCCTTCCCTCCCGCGTCAGGAAGCCGGGGGCGCTTGACGGAAGCCGGCGCTGGCCCGAGTTTCCGCCGGTCCCCGGACGGGATTTCGTTCTGGATCCACGTCTCGCCGCGCGCTGCTCGGGAACGCGTCGGCGGCCTGCACGGCGACGCGCTGCGAGTCGCGGTGACGGAACCTCCCGTCGAGGGCGCGGCCAATGCCGCCTGTGTGCGCGCGATTGCGCGGGCACTCGGCGTGGGTCGCGACGCCATCGCAATCGACCCGGCCTCGAAAGGTCGCCGCAAACTCGTGCGGGTTCGCGTTCCCGGAGAGCGGGCCGCAGCCGCCGTGCAGGCGCTCTTCGAACTGGCGAGCGGACGGGCCTGAACCAAGCCGAGAGGAGGAGAGCCGAGCCGATGCCGACCTACGAGTACGCCTGCGAGAAATGCGGATACGAGTTCGAGCGCAAACAGCGCATCACCGAAGATCCCGTGAAGACTTGCCCGTCGTGCAAGGCAAAGAAGGTGAGGCGCCTGATCTCGCGAACGGCGTTCGTGCTGAAGGGTGGCGGCTGGTACTCGGATCTCTACTCCAGCGCGAAACCCGCGGCGGACTCGGGATCGAAGCGCGACGGCGACTCGGCGTCGGCCGCGTCGCCG
>JAGSPS010000339.1 GCA_018262315.1 Deltaproteobacteria bacterium
TGCGCCTCGGCGCACTCGCGAGCGCCGCGGGGATTCCCGACGGCGTCCTCAACGTGATCGCCGGGCCGGGCGGCTCGGTCGGCGCCGCGCTCGTCAGCGACCCCGCCATCCGCAAGATCTCCTTCACCGGCGACTCGGAGAACGGCGCTGCGATCCTGCGCCTGGCCGCGACCGAGATCAAACGCGTTTCGCTCGAACTCGGCGGCAAGTCGGCGAACGTGGTGTTCGCAGACGCCGACCTCGACGCTTGCGTCGAGAAGTCGCTGCTCGCGGTGTTCGGCAACGCGGGCCAGGACTGCTGCGCGCGCAGCCGCATCTTGGTCGAAGCCTCGGCGCACGAGGCCCTGGTCGCGAAGCTCAGCGCCGCCACGCAACGGCTGCGCGTCGGTGACCCGCTCGATCCGGCGACGCAGGTGGGTTCGCTGATCTCGCGCGGGCACCGCGATCGCGTCTGCCGCTACGTCGAGGTGGGGAAGGGCGAGGGCGCACACTTGCTCTGCGGCGGCGAGGCGCCGGGCACGGGACCGCTCGCGCGCGGCTCGTTCCTCACGCCGGCGGTCTTCGACGGCGTGACGCCGTCGATGCGCATCGCGCGCGAGGAGATCTTCGGGCCGGTCGTCGCGGTGTTGCCGTTCCGCGACGAGGCCGAGGCGATCGCGCTCGCCAACGACTCGATCTACGGCCTCTCGGGTTCGCTCTGGACACGCGACGCGAAGCGCGCAATGCGCGTCGCGCGCGCCATCGAGACGGGTGTGATCTCGGTGAACTCCAGCCGCAGCGTCTTCCTCGAAGCCCCGTTCGGTGGCGTGAAGCGCAGCGGCGTCGGTCGCGAACTCGGCATCGAGGCGCTCGAGGTCTACACCGAACAGAAGTCGATCTACTTCGAGACGGAGGAGAGCTGAGCGTGGCGGGAAGACTTTCGGGCAAGGTCGCGCTGATCACCGGGGGCGCGAGCGGAATCGGACGCGAGTCGGCGCGGCTCTTTGCGTCCGAAGGCGCGCGCGTGCTGATCGCGGATCTCGACGTCGCCGCAGGCAACGCGACGGCAGCGGCGATCGCGAAGGCGGGCGGCGAGGCGCGCGCGATCCGCTGCGACGTGGCGCACGGCGCCGACCTCGAGGCGGCGGTCGCGGCGGCGGAGCGCCACTTCGGTGCGCTGCACGTGCTCTTCAACAATGCCGGCATCTTTCCGGCTCGCGACGGTTCCCCCGTCGACACACCCGACGACGTCTTCGATCAGGTCATCGCCGTGAACCTCAAGGGCGTCTTCCTCGGCTGCAAGGTCGGTATCCCCGCGCTGCTGCGTGCCGGCGGCGGCTCGATCATCAACACGGCGTCGTTCGTCGCGGTGGTCGGTGCCGCCACCTCGCAGATCGCGTACACCGCGAGCAAGGGCGGCGTGCTCGCGATGACGCGCGAGATCGCCGTCGAGTATGCACGCCAGGGCATTCGCGCCAACGCGCTGTGCCCGGGTCCCGTCAACACGCCGCTGCTCGCCGAGTTCCTGGCAGAGCCCGCGGCGCGCGCGCGGCGCTTCGTCCACATTCCGATGGGACGCCTCGCCGAAGCGACCGAGATCGCGCGCGCGGCTCTCTTCCTCGCGTCGGACGAGTCGAGTTACGTGACCGGCGCGACGTTCCTGGTGGACGGCGGGATCACCTCGGCGTACGTGACGCCGGAATAGGGCGGGACTCAGCGCGGCTTCCCGACCGGGTCTCCCGGGACGACTCGCTTGCGCACGAGCGTGTCGACGCCGTAGCGCGCGTCGTCGGTTTCCTTGTGATCGAGATTGAAGTGCAGGCCGCGGCTTTCCTTGCGCCAGCGCGCGCACTCGATCACCAGTTCGGCCATCAGCGTGAGGTTGCGCCGCGGACCCATTGCGCCTGCCAGGCAGGGACTTCCGCGGACGGCCGCGCTTCGTCGAGTCGCTTCAAGCTCTCTTCGGCCGCGGCGTCGGCGAAGACGGCGCATTCGAGCAGCGAGTTCGAGGCCAGGCGGTTCGCGCCGTGCAAGCCCGTGCAGGAGACTTCGCCGGCGGCGAACAGGTTCGGGAGATCGGTCTCACCGTGCAGATCCGTGCGCACGCCGCCGCAGGTGTAATGCGCGGCGGGAACCACCGGGATCGGCTGCCGCGTGATGTCGATGCCGAAGCTGAGGCATCGCTCGTAGATGGTCGGGAAGCGCTCGCGCACGAAGGCGGGATCTTTGTGCGTGATGTCGAGCAGGACGCATTCGTTGCCGGAGCGCTTGAGTTCCGAGTCGATCGCGCGCGCCACGACGTCGCGGGGTGCGAGGTCCGCCATCGCGTGGTAACGCGGCATGAAGGCGTCGCCGGCGAGCGTCTTCAGGATGCCGCCCTCGCCGCGCACCGCTTCGGTGATCAGGAACGACTTGGCTTGCGGATGGAACAGGCAAGTGGGATGGAACTGCATGAACTCGAGGTTCGCGACGGTGGCACCCGCGCGATACCCCATCGCGATGCCGTCCCCCGACGCCACGTCCGGATTCGAGGTGTAGAGGTAGACCTTGCCACCCCCGCCCGTCGCGAGCAGCGTGACGGGTGCAAGGAAGCAGTGCACCAGATTCGTCTTGGCGTCGAGCACGTAGGCGCCCGCGCAGCGGTTGGGACCCGCGATGCCCGAGCGGAGCGTCGTCACCAGATCGACACCGAGGTGCTGTTCGAAGAGGGCGATGTTCGGGTGCGCGCGCGCGCGTTCGACCAGTGCGCGTTCGACTTCGCGCCCGGTGGCGTCGCGGTGGTGCAGGATGCGGCGGCGGCCGTGGCCGCCTTCGCGGCCGAGCGCGAAACCCCCACCGGATGGCGCGTCCTCTTCGGCCGGGTCGAAGTGCACGCCCAGCTTCACGAGCGACTCGACGACAGCGGGCGCGCGCTCGACCACGTACTGCACGACGTCCTCGTGACACAGGCCTGCCCCCGCCGTGAGCGTGTCGCGCTGGTGGTCGTCGAAGGAGTCGTCGTCGGCGAGGACCGCGGCGATTCCGCCCTGCGCCCAGCTCGTGGCCGAATCGTCGGCGGCACGCTTGGTGACGATCGCCACACGGCCGCGCTCGGCTACGCGCAGCGCGTAGAAGAGGCCGGCCAACCCGCTGCCGAGGACCAGGAAGTCGAAATCGCGCTGTTCCGCCATCGCGCGCAATCTAGCTTGCGAAGCGCCCTTTGGAGCGGAATCGGGGATCTCTCGGGTCTAAGGCCGGCCCCGAGATGGACCGATGAAACCCGAGCCAGACGACCCAAGGGTCGGCCCCCAGGGGGTCGCGAGAGACCCGCTCCGAGGACGTGGAGGCGCCGGATTGTCGAACGCGAGGACCGCGCGGCTCATCGTCGCGTTCTGGGCAGGCCTGGCCGCATGCGTCGCCGAGTCGCACGCGGAAGAGGTCTACCGATGGATCGACTCGCGCGGCGTCGTGCACCTCACGAACGTCCCCGCAGATCGTCACTTCGAGAAATATCGCGTTGGCAGCGCGGGCGGGAGCGGCAAGGGCATCCTGATCATCGCCCGCCGCGAGTCCGCACGGCGCCGTCCGTTCGCGTTCAGGAGTCACTACGGCCGCGATTCGCAGAGCGCGGGCGATCTCGACCGCCTGATCGCACGCGCCGCGCGTCGCCACGGGCTGCCGCCGGCGCTCGTGAAGGCGGTCGTTCGGGCCGAATCGAACTTCCAGCCCCACGCGCTCTCGAACAAGGGCGCCCAGGGACTCATGCAGCTGATGCCCGAGACCGCTGAGGACCTGGGCGTCGACGATCCGTTCCGCGCCGAGGACAACGTCTACGGCGGAACCCGCTACCTCCGTGCCATGCACGACCGCTTCGGCGACTGGCAGCTCGCGCTGGCCGCCTACAACGCCGGCCCTGGCGCAGTCGACCGCTTCGGAGGCGTTCCGCCGTACGCCGAGACCCGGGAGTACGTCGAGCGAGTTCTCCATTACTATCGCCGCTACGATGGCGACTTCTCCCGCTGAGACCGCGCCGCGACTCGCTTCGCTGCCGGTCGAGCGACTCTGGAATCTCCCCAATTCGATCACGCTGCTGCGCACGCTGGCGGTGCCGGTGCTGCTGCTCTTCCCGGCGCTTGCAGCCTCGCGTCGCGGCTCGGAGGCGATGGCCTGGATCTTCATCGTCGCCGCGCTGACCGATCTGCTCGACGGCTGGCTCGCCCGCCGCGGCCAGCAGGTGACCAAGATCGGCAAGCTGCTCGACCCGCTGTGCGACAAGTTGCTGGTCGCGACGGCGCTAGTCGTGCTGCTGGCGGGCCATCGCATCCCCGAATGGGGTACCCCGATGGTCGTGGTGATCATCGGGCGCGAGATCGCCGTCACCGGGCTGCGCGGCTTCGCCTCCGCGCACGGTGAGATCCTGGCGGCCGCCTGGCCCGGGAAGGTCAAGACGCTGCTCCAGAACATCGCCATCGGGGCGCTGCTTTTTCCGAGCCCTCAGTGGGGGTTGCCGGCACATACGGTGGGCCTGGCGTTCCTGGTCGCCGCGACGGCGCTCACGCTCTGGTCCGGCTACGGCTATTTCGCGAGCTTCTTCGCGCAGGAAGGCGCCCGACGTGCGCCCGAGGAGAACCGATGACGAGGTTGCAGGAACTGGGCGCGCGCATCGAAGCCCGCCAGGCGCGGATCGGGGTGGTGGGACTCGGCTATGTCGGGCTGCCGCTCGCCGTCGAGTTCGCGAAGGCCGGCTTTGCCGTGACGGGCTTCGATCTCGACGCCGAGAAGGTTCGCGCAATCACGGAAGGTCGCTCGTACATCGAGGACGTTCCGCAGGGCGAAGTCGTGAAGCAGCGCGACGCGGGCAAGCTGCACGCCACCACCGACTTCAACGAACTGGCCGGCTGCGATGTCATCAACGTCTGTGTACCGACGCCGCTCACCAAGACCAAGGACCCCGACTTCTCGTTCATGGTCGCCGCGGTCGAAGAGATCCGGAAGCGACTGCGCGCGGGTCAGCTCGTGGTCCTGGGCTCGACCACCTACCCCGGCACGACACACGAACTCTTCCTGCCGCTGCTCGAGGCGTCGGGTCTGCACGTGGGCGAGGACTTCGCGCTGGCATTCGCGCCCGAGCGCATCGATCCGGCCAACAAGAACTTCAAGGTGCGCAACGTGCCGAAGGTGGTCGGCGGCGAGACGGC
>JAGSPS010000104.1 GCA_018262315.1 Deltaproteobacteria bacterium
CGCCGTCTACGCGCGCCGCGACGAGTTGGAGATCCTCGCGCTGGTCGGCGCGAGCCGGACCTTCCTGCGCGTGCCGTTCCTGATCGAGGGCCTGCTGCAAGGGGCGGTGGGCGGGCTGCTCGGCGTCGGGCTGCTCTTCGCCATCTTCCACGTCGCGGTGCCGCAACTCCGCGACGCCCTCGAGCTCTTCCTCGGCTGGTCCGATCCGGCATTCCTGTCGCCGCGCAACGTCGGGATCCTGGTGTCGGGCGGCGCGGCGTTCGGCCTCACCGGCGCGGCGGCCGCCGTCGCCGCGACGCGCGTGTCGTGAAGTCGCGCGCCCTCGTAGCCGGCGTCCTGCTGCTGACGTGGGCGCCAGCGGCGCGCGGGCAGGACGCGCGCGAACAGGAACTCGAGGCACTGCGCCTCGCGATCGAGCAGCGCAAGCAACGCATCGAGGTCTTCGAGCGCGAACAGAACGGCCTGCTCGACGCGCTCGAGGCGATCGACCAGGCGGTCGCAGCGGCCCTCGAGATCGCGGCGCACCGCGAGCGCGAAGCCGCCGAGGCAGGCGCAACCGCGCGCGACCTCGACGCGCAGCTGCCGGATCTCGAAGCGCAACTCGAGCGCACGCGCAGCGCGATGGCGACGCGCGTGGTGGCGCTCTACAAGACGGGGGAGCTGGGGCCCGCGCAGCTCGTCTTCGCGTCGCAGAGCCTGCGCGAGCTGCTCGATCGCGTCGACGTGTTGGGCAAGCTGCTCGCCCACGACCGACTGCTCTACGCGCGCTTCCGCGCCGAGCAACAGGCGCTGGACGCGGCGCGCGCCGCCGCCGCCGCCGCCGTGGAGCGCCGCGACGAGGCCCGCTCGCAACTCGGCCAGCGGCGTGCCCAGGCCGAGCAGGAGCGCGCCGCCAAGCAGACGTTGCTGGCCGCGGTGAGGAGCGACCGCGCCCGAGAGCGCGCTGCGCTCGACGAACTGGAAGCCGCGGCGCGCGCGCTCGAGGAGAAGATCGCGTCGCTCGGCAGCGAAGAAGCGCCCGCGCCGCCGGCGCCGCTCGTGCCGTTCGCGACGCTGCGCGGCCAGCTTCCCGCGCCGGTGGATGCATCGGTCGTGCAGCGCTTCGGGCGCGAAGTCGACGCGGAATTCCACACGCAGGTGTTCCACAAGGGCATCGACTTCGGCGCGACGCTCGGTGACCCGGTGCGCGCGGTGGCTGCTGGCACCGTGCGCTTCGCGGGCTGGTTTCGCGGCTACGGCCGCATGGTGATCCTCGACCACGGCGATCGCTTCTACACGGTGAGCGGCCATCTCGACGCGCTGCGCGTCGCGATGGGCAACTTCGTCGCGGCGGGTGAGCCGATCGGAACCGTCGGCGACACCGGTTCCCTGCGCGGGCCGCGCCTCTACTTCGAGATCCGCGAGGGATCCGAGGCCGTCGACCCGCTCGCCTGGCTCGCACCCGGCGCCGCGCGTGCGAAACGGAAGCCCGACCCTCGCGACCATTCCGCCGATTCCGGCAGCAGTGGTGCGTCGGCCGTCCCGCCAGCACCCTGACCCAAGATGGATCCTGCCACTCGGAAGCCAACGCGTGGGGCGCGGGGGCGGGGCGTTCGTCCAGAACGTCCTCGGCGGACGATGTGTCGCAGCTTCGCGTCGGAGCTTCGAGGCCGCCTGCGGATTGTTCTGGCCGAACGCCCCGCCCCCGCTACTTGCTTCTCCCTCTGGTACTTCTGCTGTTGAGGACGGAAAGCCAAGCGCGGGCGGGGGACTCGGCCGAAACCCGCGAAGCCCTCCGGTCATCAGGCTGGCAGGCGGTCTCCCAACTCTCGCCGCGAAGCCGCTGGCCTCCGTCCGCCGAGGACGTTTCGGACGAGTCCACCGCCCGCGCGCCTCGCAGCACCGATCCAAGATAAATGCGGGGGGGCGAGGCTCGACCGCGCATCCTGGGTCAGGCTCCCAGCAGTCTGCCAGGGCGCAGCCGACTGAAGATCATGCGGCTAGACTCGCCGGCCATGCGAATCCCGAGTTTGCGAACCCTGCTGGTCTTCCTGGGCGGCGCCGCCGCGTCGCTCGCGTTCCTCACGGTCACGCGTCCCAGCGACGTAACGGCCGCGCGCTACGAGGACCTCTCGCTCTTCACGTCGGTCATGAACCTGGTGCGGCGCAACTACGTCGAGGAAGTGGACGAGACGAACCTGATCCGCGGCGCCGTGCGCGGCATGCTGGCAGAGCTCGATCCGCATTCGACCTACATGGACCCCGACTCCCACAAAGAGATGCAGATCGACACGAAGGGCGAGTTCAACGGACTCGGCATCGAGATCAGCAAGCGTCGCGACGGTTACATCGAGGTCGTGTCGCCGATCGACGGCACGCCGGCCTCGCGCGCCGGGGTGCGCGCCCGCGACCAGATCGTCGCGATCTGCCCGACCGAGAAGCCGGCCGACTGGACCGAGGACTGCAAGGGCACCAAGAACATGAGCCTCTTCGACGCGGTGAAACTGATGCGCGGCAAGCGCGGCACCGCGATCACGATCCGGATCTTCCGCGAGGGCTTCGAGCGCCCGCAGCCGTACACGATCATGCGCGACGTGGTGAAGGTGGCGTCGGTCGAAGGCAAGGCGCTGGAGCCGGGCTACGGCTACATCCGCCTGCGCTCGTTCCAGGAGCGCACCGCGCGCGATCTCGAAAAGACGCTCAAGACGGTGCGTAAGCAGGCGGGTGGCACGCTGCGTGGCCTCGTGCTGGACCTGCGCGACAACCCTGGCGGGCTGCTCGACCAGGCCGTGCGCGTGGCCGATCTCTGGGTGCCGGACGGCGTGATCGTCCAGACCAAGGGTCGCGTCGAGAGTCAGCAGCAGGATTTCAGGGCGCAGCTCGACGGCACCGAGCAGGAGTACCCGCTCGTCGTGCTCGTGAACGCCGGCTCTGCGAGCGCATCCGAGATCGTCGCGGGCGCGCTGCAGGACCAGGGTCGCGCGCTGCTCGTCGGCACCCAGACCTTCGGCAAGGGATCCGTGCAGACGGTCTTCCCGCTCGAAGACGGCTCGGGTCTGCGCCTCACCACGGCGCTCTACTACACACCGTCGGGCCGCTCGATCCAGGAGGTCGGCATCACGCCCGAGATCGTGTTGGAGAATCCGCCCCCGCCGCCGCTGCACGCCGCAGCCGAGCCCAAGGATGGCGAAACCGCCAGGCCGATGCGCGAACGCGATCTCGACAAGCACTTCTCGCACGGCGCCGCCGAGCCCGGATCCGCCGACTCCGCACCGATGGACACACCGAAGCGCGACGCCGACGACGACGCCGGGGAAGAGGACGAAGCGGTCAGCCAGACGCCGTTGCCGCCGAGTGAAGACGTGCAGCTGGCGCGCGCGATCGAGGTTCTCAAAGGCTGGGCCTCCTTCGAGCACATGAAGAAGGCGCGGCTGCCCGCGACTCCCGTCGCGAGCCTGCCCGCCGCGACCTCCGAACCCAAGCCGTAGTCCCGCCGCCATGAGCGACGCAGCGCCCGGCCAAAGGGATGCGAGCCGGGGCCCGCGCGTGATGCGCGTCGCGGAACTCGTCGCGGCGCTGCGCGACGCCGTCGAGAGTGCGGTCGGCCGCGTGTGGGTCATCGGCGAGGTGAGCAATCTGCGCCGCGCCGCGTCGGGACACTGCTACTTCACGCTGAAGGACGACCTCGCGCAACTCCGCGCCGTGCTCTTCCGCGGCGACGCGAGCCGGCTGCGTTTCGAACTCGAGGACGGACTCGAAGCGCTCGCCTTCGGCGAAGTCTCGCTCTACGTGCAGCGCGGCGAATTGCAGATGGTGGTGCGCGAACTCGAGCCGCGTGGCGTTGGCGCGCTGCGACTCGCCTTCGAGCAGCTCCGCGCGCGGCTCGAGGCCGAGGGCCTCTTCGATCCCGCGCGCAAGCGCGCGCTGCCCGCGTTCCCGCGCGCGGTGGGCGTCGTGACCTCGCTGCACGGCGCCGCGCTGCACGACGTGCTCGAAGTCTCGGGCGCACGCTGGCCGTCGTTGCCGCTGCTGGTCGCTGCGGCGCGCGTGCAAGGGGAGGGCGCCGACGTCGAGATCGTCGAAGCGCTGCAGATGCTCGCCAGCCGCCGCGAAGTCGAGGTGATCCTGCTGGTGCGCGGCGGCGGCTCGATCGAAGATCTCTGGTCCTTCAACAGCGAGGTGCTGGCGCGGGCAATCGCGCGCTGTCCGGTGCCGATCGTGGCGGGCGTCGGACACGAGACCGACGTGACGATCGCCGACCTCGCCGCCGATGCGCGTGCGCCGACTCCGTCGGCCGCCGCCGCGCTCGTGGTGCCCGACCGCCGCGCTCTCGACGAGCGCTTGCTGCGCGACCAGCGCCGCCTCGCGGCCGCGATCGACGCGCAGATCGCGCGCGCCCGCGCGCGCGTCGCAGCGCGTGCCGACGCGCTGCGACACCTCTCACCGGCCGCGCAGCTCGCGGCCTGGCGCGCGCGCCTCGCGCGCAGCGCCGATCGCCTGCGCGGCGTGCTCGAAGCGCAGCTCGCTGACGCACGCGCGCGACTCGCGATCGCCGCGGGTCAGCTCGACTCGCTCTCGCCGCTCGCGGTGCTGGCGCGCGGCTACGCGATCGCGCGACGCGCCGACGACGGCCGCATCGTACGCCGCGCGAGCGACGTCGCGCGCGGGGACGTGCTCGCCGTACGGGTCGCCGAGGGCAGCCTCGAGGTGCGCGTCACGGACGTTCGTCCGCGCTGAAAATCTCCTTTGCTTTCGACGGCTTCCGCGCGAGTTCGCGTTGACGCTCGAAACTCCCACGGCTAGTTTGCATCGCGATGGCGAATGCCGGCCCGCCCGCTGGTCCCGAGCGGGAAGTGCTCTCGTTCGAGGACGCGCTCGATCGACTCGAAGCGATCGTCGATCGCCTCGAGCGCGGTGAACTCGCACTCGAAGACGCACTCGCGACCTTCGAGGAAGGCGTCGGCCTCTCGCGCCGGCTCGGCGAACAACTCGGCGGCGCCGAGCGCCGCGTCGAAGAGTTGCTGCGCGAAGGCGCCGGCCTCGCGACCCGCCCCCTCGACGCGGAGCCGGATTGATGGACCTGCGCGCCTATCTCGCGGAACGCGCGCAGCTCGTGGACGCCGAACTCGAGCGCTGGCTGCCGCCGGCGGCCGCTGCCCCCGCGAAGCTGCACGCGGCGATGCGGCACCTGATCTTCCCGGGCGGCAAACGGCTGCGTCCCGCGCTCGCCTTCGCCGGCGCCGAGGCGGTCGGATCGACACCCGAGCGCGCGTTGCCGGTCGCCGCCGCCGCCGAGCTGGTTCACACCTACTCACTGATCCACGACGACCTGCCGTGCATGGACGACGACGTCGAGCGCCGCGGCCGCCCCACCGTGCACGTGCTGTACGGGGAAGCGATCGCCGTGCTGGCCGGCGACGCGCTGCTCGCCGCCTCCTTCGAGTTGCTCGCCGAGGCGGCGAAGCAGAGCGAGCCGGCCCGCGTGCTCGCGGCGCTGCGCGATCTCGCCCACGCCGCAGGCTCGCGCCAGCTCGTCGGAGGCCAGGCCGACGACCTCTCGTTCCCGCGCGACACCGCCGACGTCGCGCTCGTCGAATCGGTGCACCAACGCAAGACTGCGGCGCTCTTCGAAGCCGCGGTCGTCGGCGGCGCGCGACTCGGCGGCGCCGACGGCGAAGCGCTCGCGCGCCTGCGCGGCTTCGCGCGGGGCGTCGGCATCGCGTTCCAGATCGCGGACGACGCACTCGATGCGGATTCGGACGAAGCGTGTTCGCTGGTGCGCGTGATCGGCGCCGCGGCGTCGCGCGCGCGCGCCGACGAACTGCTGGCCGGGGCGATCGACGCCCTCGAACCGTTCGGCGCACCGGCTGAGCCACTGCGCGAGATCGCGCGCTTCACGGTGTCGAGAAGTCAATGAGCGGGGAGGGGTGCGCGCGATGAGCGAACGGCTGCTGGACCGGATCGAGAGCCCCGCGGACCTGCGCGCACTCCCGCGCGAAGACGTGGGCCGCGTCTGCGCGGAGCTGCGCGAGGAGATCGTGCAGCGCGTCGCCAAGAGCGGCGGCCATCTCGCCTCGAGTCTCGGCGCCGTGGAGCTGATCACCGCGGTCCACGCCGTCTTCGACACGCCCGTCGACCGCCTCGTCCTCGACGTGGGTCATCAGGGCTACGCGCACAAGATGCTCACGGGCCGGCGCGCCGGTTTCGACCGCATCGGCAAGCAAGGCGGCATCGGGAAGTTCCTGCGGCGCGACGAGTCGGCGTACGACCATTTCGGCGCCGGTCACGCCGGCACCTCGATTTCCGCCGCGCTCGGCATCGCGCGCGGCAAACAACACCGCGGCGAGCCGGGCGTCGCGATCGCGCTGATCGGCGACGGCGGCATGACCAGCGGCATGGCCTTCGAGGCGTTGAACCACGCCGGCGAACTGCAGCAGAAGAACCTGCTGGTGATCCTGAACGACAACGAGATGTCGATCGCGCCCAACGTCGGTGCGCTCTCGTCGTTCCTGTCGCGCAAGATGTCGAAGCCGCTGGTGCGCCGGTTCAAGAGCTATGCAAAAGAATTCTTGTCGACGATTCCCGGTGACCTGGTGGAATGGGCGCACAAAGCCGAGGAGTCGTTCAAGGCCTTCATCTCGCCGAGCCTGCTCTTCGAGGCGTTCGGCTTCCGCTATCTCGGACCGATCCGCGGCAACCGCATCGAGGACGTGCTCGAAACTCTCGGCAACGCGCGCCGCATGCTCGCGGGCGGCGAGGGTCCCATCCTGATCCACGCGCTGACGGCCAAGGGCTTCGGCTACGCCCCGGCCGAGGCGGATCCGTTCAAGTATCACGGCGTCACGCCCTTCGAGATCGAGTCGGGCGAGATGCGCAAGAGCGCGGCGGGCCCGCCGAGCTACACGAAGGTCTTCTCCGACGCGCTGATCCAGCTCGCAACCGAAGATCCGCGCATCGTCGCGATCACCGCCGCGATGCCCGACGGCACCGGTCTCGACCGCTTCCAGAAGGTCCATCCGGATCGCTTCTACGACGTCGGCATCGCCGAGCAGCACGCCGTCACGTTTGCGGCGGGCCTCGCAACCGAAGGCATGAAGCCGGTCGTGGCGATCTACTCGACGTTCCTGCAGCGCGCCTTCGACCAGGTGGTGCACGACGTCTGCGTGCAGGACCTGGACGTCACCTTCGCGCTCGACCGCGCCGGTCTGGTGGGCGCCGACGGCGCCACCCACCAGGGTTTCTACGACGTCACCTATCTGCGCGCGCTGCCCAACATGATCGTGATGGCGCCGAAGGACGAGAACGAACTGCGCCACATGCTGAAGACCGCGATCGAGCACCCCGGTCCGGCGGCGGTGCGCTATCCGCGCGGCAACGGCTTCGGCGTGTCACTGGACGCCGAGTGCAAGACGATCCCGATCGGCGAGTCCGAGCTGCTGCGCGACGGCGACGAGGTCGTCGTGCTGGCGCTCGGCACGCTGGCGCACGTCGCGCTCGAAGCGGCGCACGCGCTGCACGCCGAAGGGATCTCGGCGGCGGTGGTGAATGCGCGCTTCGCAAAACCGCTCGACACCAAGCGCATCGTCGCGCTCGCGCGGCGCTGCCGCGCCGTGGTGACCGTCGAGGAAGCGGCCGGCGCGGGCGGCTTCGGTTCGGCGGTGCTCGAAGCGCTCGCCGCAGCGGGCGTCGCGGTGCCCGTACACTGCCTCGCGATCCCGGACCGCATCATCGAGCACGGCGATTCCGTCGCGATCCGCGCCGCGCTCGGCCTCGATGCCGAAGGCATCGCACGCGCGGTGCGCGGGCTCGTGAAGCCTTCCTGAACGCGCATCAGCCAACAACACGTCGTATCCCAGAACCGGGAACGGAGGTGGGACGACATGATCCGAACGCAAACGCAGCGGGCCGCCCTTCTGATCGCGCTCGCCGCCTTCGCGGCGAGCCCCTCGACACCGGCCGGCGCGGCCTTCGTCATGTCCACGTGTCAGGCTTGCACGGGCTCGGGCCCCGGAGATTGCGAGACGGCGCCGTCCGTCTCCGGGGCCGGCATGACGGCGAGCATGAGCCGCTCCTGGATTTCCCCCGGCTTCGAGTACGCGACCAGCACGGACATGACGCTCGACTACGTCTCGCTCTCGGCCTTCGCGCGTGCGTCGGGCTTCGAGAACCCGGAGAACGGCGCGGTGGTCTTCGGCAACAGCGTCTCCCGCACCGCGCGCTCGATCGGGCACATCGACGATGTCCTCACCGCAGGCGAAGGCGGCGTCCCCGGCTTCCTCCGGATCCCGCTCCACGTGACGGGCGCCACCGCGATCTCGTGGCAGAACGGCGGCGGCAGTGCGTTACTCGCCCTCGAGTGTGTGTCGAGCGTGCCGGGCTCTCCGTATGCGATCGGGCACTGTCCGCTTCAGCAGTTCAACTTCGCGGGCGACGAGAGCTTCGACACCGTGATCGATCTCGACGTGCCGATCGTGCTCGGGCAACCGTTCGAGTATCGAGTCACGGTGACGATCCAAGCGACGAGCGGCCACGGCTACGGAGATCTGATCCCCTTCCAGGGCGCCGCCCAAGCGTCCTTCGGGACGGAGCCCTTCGCCGGCGTGTCGGTGCTCGACGCGAACGGCGCCGTGATTCCGGATGCGCCGATCTCCGCGTCCGAGTCGGGTTTCCAGTACGTGCCGGAGCCGTCGTCGACGGCAGGCGTCGCGACGGCGTTCGCGGCGCTGATGGCACTCCGTCTGCCGTCGCGCTGGCGAAGGCGGCATCGCTCGCGGGCGTGAGTCCCGAGCGCCCGCGTCTCGACGAGCGACTGGTCTCGCTCGGTCTCGCCGAATCGCGCAGCAAGGCGCAGGCGCTGATCATGGCCGGCCAGGTGCTCGTCGACGGCGTGCCGATCGACAAGGCCGGCACGCGCGTGCGCGACGACGCGGTCGTGCGGCTGCGCGGCGCCGCGAGTCGCTTCGTGTCGCGCGGCGGCGACAAGCTGGCCGGCGCGTTCGAAGATCTCGGCGTCGATCCCGCCGGGAAGGTCTGTCTCGACGTCGGCGCCTCGACGGGTGGCTTCAGCGATTGCCTGCTGCAAGGCGGGGCGCGCCGCGTCTACGCGGTGGACGTCGGCTACGGGCAACTCGACGCGAAGCTGCGCGGCGACCCGCGCGTGGTCGTGCTCGAGCGCACCAACGCGCGCAATCTCGAACCCGCACAGGTGCCCGACGCGATCGACCTCGTGGTGGCGGACGTCGCGTTCATCTCGCTGCGCCTCGTCGTTCCGGCGCTGGCAGCGGTCGCGCCGGACGCCGAGTGGTTGCTGCTGGTGAAGCCGCAATTCGAGGTGGGGCGCGAGCAGGTCGGCAAGGGCGGCGTGGTGCGTGACGACGCGCTGCGGACCGCGGCCGTCGAGTCGGTGCGCGCTGCTGCGGAGGCGCTCGGCTGGCATGAGATCGCGCGCGTC
>JAGSPS010000105.1 GCA_018262315.1 Deltaproteobacteria bacterium
GAGATCGGGTGGTGGATCTTGCCGAGCCCGTCGAAGAGCCGCGGCTTGTGGACCGTCGCGACGGCCGGCGGCTCACCACCCTGACAGGCGGCCAACAGCGCAAAGGCGACTCCTGCGGCGAGAACCCGGATCTTGATGCCCATCGGACCTCCTTTCTGCTGCGGATGACGCGCTACTCCGCGTCGTCCGCCAGATCCTCCCAGTTCGCGATCGTGGTCTGCACCTCGCCCGGCAACTCGACCGCCTCGTTGCGCTCGCGGAAATCCCGCATCTCGTCCGCGTTCATCAGCTTCACGTTGATGAGATCGCGGTCGACGTCGACCAGCAGGATCGCCTGTTCGTCACCGGCCGCGTGCGGCTTGTTGCCGATCGCGTAGAGCGTGGGACCGTCGATCGACAGCGGTCCCTGCGTGCCGAAACTCTCGACCATCATCGGGAATTGCTCGTCGAGCAGCGCGACGAGGCGGGCGTGGAGCGGTTCCGTCTCGAAGAGAGCGACGTCGCGCGGATACTTGCCGACCTGCGCGCGCAGGTACGCGAGCTTCGGCCCCGCCTCGGGCGAGGGTGCGGCAGCTTCCGCAGGCGCCGCTGGCTCGCTCGGCGGCGGTACGGGCGCCGGCGCCTCGCCGCGATCGCCGCACGCGAGAACGAGCGCAATCGCGGCGATCATCGGCAGGCGAGCGCCGCGCAGGCGCGGAAGCCAGCGCGGAACCGCGGCGCAGTAACACTCGTACTCGCCGTCGAACGTCTGGCGCAGCGTCGGCTCCTCATAGGCGACGATGAAGACCTGGAAGCAGGCGAACACGACGAGCGCGTAGATCGCGAGTGGCGACGAACCAAAGAGCCAGCTCTGGCCGGCGATCATCGAGAGAACGCCCACGTACATCGGGTTGCGCGAGAAGCGATACAGGCCGCGCACCACGAGTTGCTTCGGCGGGTCGATCGGCGCGGGCGTGCCGCGACCCGCCAACGCGAAGTCCGCCACGCACCAGACGTAGATCGCGAGACCGATGGCGAGCGGGACGAGGCCGAGCCAGCGCCACGCCGGAGCCGCGTCGAGCGTTGCGCCGCGCAGGATCAGCCAGGGCAGATAGCCCGCGACCGTGCCGGGCACGAGGAAGGTAAAGACCAGGGAGCGCAGCGCGATGCTGCGGGTGCTGCGTGCTTCGATCACCGCGCGTCTCCATGGCGAAGGGGGGTCGGCGCGAGGGCGCTCGCCACCATACCACGGAACGGCGTCGGCAAGTCACCGCGCCAGCGCGTGCATCGCCCCCCAGACTGCGCGCTGGATGAAATGCCGCCACAATGCCTCCGATGGAAATCCGCCCGCTCGCCGCCGACGACGTCGACGCCGTGGTGCGCCTCTGGAACGCGACCAAGCGCGACACCTACGACTTCATCCCCCAGGAGCGGGGTCGCAGCGTCGCAGACGACGACGCGTTCTTCCGCGAACACATCCTGCCCCGCTGCGCGATCTGGATCGCCGTCGTACGCAACGAGGTGGTCGGCTTCCTCGCAATGAGGAAGAGCTACGTCGACCGCCTCTACGTGCATCCCGGCGCGCAGCGACGTGGTGTGGGCACGGCGCTGCTGGCGAAGGCGATCGAAATCTCGCCCGGCGGCATCGAGCTGCACACGCACCAGAAGAACACGAAGGCGCGCGCGTTCTACGACAAGGCGGGGCTCAGCGTCGTTCGCTTCGGGATCAGTCCGCCGCCCGAGAGCGAGCCGGACATGGAGTACCAGTGGCGGCCGTGACGCGATCCGCTCACTCGATCGGGAGGTCCCGATTCCAGGCGATTTCCCACAGAAACCCGTCCGGATCGGCGAAGTATCCCGAGTAGCCGCCCCAGAAGACCTTCTGTCCGGGCTTCACCAGCGTGGCGCCCGCAGCGACGGCGTCCGCCAACAGGAGATCGACGGCTTCCGGCGAACGGACGTTGTGGGCGAGCGTGAAGCCGCGAAACCCCGAGCCTTCGGGCGAGACGGTGGCGTCTTCGGCGAGCGCCTCGCGCGCGTAGAGCGAGAGCCACATCCCCCGCATCTCGAAGAACGCGACGCTTTCCGGCGTCTCGCGCTGCGGGAGCCCGAGCCCGTCGCGATAGAAACGGATCGATCGCGCGAGGTCCGAGACTCCGAGCGTGACGAGCGTGATGCGCGGCTCCATGCCGATCCTCCAGGCTACTGCGGGTAGTAGGCCGGCCAGACGATCGCGTCGAGAATCGCGGTCTGCACGAAGAACGGAATCGAGCCGATCGCTGCGGCCCAGTTCGCGGCGCCGCCTCGCGCGCGTGCGAAGCGGAACGCGAGCAGCAGGATGCCCGCGGCGCCGATCCCGACGAGCGCGAGCACGACGCGGATCCAAAGCCAGAGCTGCGGGTCGGGAGCGAGCAGCATCCTCGCGGTCATCGGAAGCCACAGCGCCGACGCGATCAGCACCAGCGCGTAGAACACGAAGAGCAGCGCGTAGCGGAATCCCGTGACGGCGCGGAAGGCGTCGGGCCGGATGCGCACGACGAAGAGCCAGGTGAACGGGAAGTAGCCCGCGGCCGCGAGCAGCATGTTCCCCGTGTAGATCGGCTGCAGCGAGTCCGGCACACCGCCCCAGAGCCCGGCGCGCAGCTCGCTCGAGTAGGAGAACGCGTAGGCGTAGCTTCCGAGGACGGCGACGCCACCGAGCGCATTGAGCAGCGCGAGCGCGAGGTTCTGGCGGGGCATGCGTGCACCTCGACGTTGGATGCCGAGCCTAACAGCCTCGTTGCGGAGCGTCCGTCCGGCACAGCGACGCTAGGATGCACCGCGGAGGACCCCGTGATCGCGATCTACGTGGACGCCGATGCGTGCCCGGTGAAGGACGAGGTCTACAGCGTCGCCGCGCGCTACGACCTGCGCGTCTTCGTCGTCACGAATGCGCGGATGGGCGTGCCGGCGGGACTGGGCGTCGAACTCGTCGTCGTGGACCGCGGCTTCGACGCGGCCGACGACTGGATCGCCGAGCGCGCGCGCGGCGGCGACGTGGTGATCACCGGCGACATCCCGCTCGCGGCGCGCTGCCTCGCCGTCGGCGCGCGCGTACTCGGACCCGACGGCCGCCCGTTCAGCGAGGATTCGATCGGCGGCGCGCTCGCGAGCCGTGCGCTCAACCAGGAACTGCGCGAGCGGGGCGTCGGCGGCGGTGGACCGCGCGCACTCGCGGAGAAGGACCGCTCGCGCTTCCTGTCGCGTCTCGATCAGCTCGTGCAGGCGGGACTGCGCGAGCACGCGTTCTAGCCGGCTCGGCCGCCGGCGGGATGCGCTTCGCCCGCATCTGCTTCGCTGCGCGCGGGCGAAGCGCGATCGCCGCGCGCCAGGCGCCGTCGCGCGAGCCACCACGCGATCGCCTGCAAACCCGCGCACAGGAAGAACGTCGCACCGATGCGCCAGTCGCTGCGCGGCAGGTCGCCGACGCGCGCCAGCAGACCCGTTCCGATCGCGGGCGCCGCAATCGCCGCGAGGCTGTTGATCGCGTCGAGCGAACCCATCGTCACACCCTGCGCGCGCGGATCCGAGACGCGCGACACGATGCCCTTGATGGCGGGCGCCGTCGCGAAGGTGAGGAAGCCGGCGAAGATGATCACGAACATCATCCAGCCTTCTTGCGCGAGCCCGTACAGCAGATAGGAGAAGATGCCGCTCGCGAGTCCCCAGAGCGCGAGTCGCTCGACGCCGAAGTACCCGAGCAGGCGCGGCAGGAAGAAGCCGCCCACGGCCGTCGCGACGATGCCCACGCAGAACAGCGAGATGCCGTTCTCGCGCGGTCCCCAGCCGAAACGAAACTGCGTGAAGAGCACCCACGTCTGCACCAGCATCATGTGCGCCAGCTGGAACAGCGCGTACACGGCGACCAGGCTGCCGATCTTGCGGTGTTGCGCGAGCGCGAGCAGTGCAGAGAAGGGATTCGCCTTCGCGAGCGAGAACGGCGCGCGGCGATCGCGCGGCAGCGACTCGGGCACGAGGAAGAAGCCATACGCCGCGTTGAGCAGCGAGAATCCCGCCGCCGCCTGGAACGGCAGCTGCAGGTCGATGTCGCCGAGCAGGCCGCCGAGCATCGGGCCGCAGATGAAGCCGAGACCGAACACCGCGCTGATCTGGCCGAAGGCCTTCGCGCGCCCTTCGGGCGGCGTGACGTCGGAGGCGTAGGCGTTCGCGACCGAGAAGCTCGCGCCGGTGAGACCGCCGATCATGCGCGCCACCAGCATCACCCACAGCGACGGCGCCACCGCGATCAGCAGATAGTGCAGGCCGAGCCCGACGATCGACGTGATCAGGATCGGCCGCCGCCCGAAGCGGTCGGAGAGCGCGCCGAGCAGCGGCGCGCAGAAGAACTGCATGACCCCGTAGCTCACCGCCAACGCGCCGAACCAGTAGGACTGCGCCGCGCGACTCGCCGTGAACTCGCCGACCAGCACCGGCAACACCGGAAACGCGAGCCCCATGCCGAGCATGTCGATGAACACCGAGACGAGAATGAACGGAATGCCCGCACGGCGGCGCGGATCCTTCACCGCCTCGCGTCGGGTGCGGGGCTCGAGACTCAGATGAAGATCCCCGCTGCCGCCGAAGCGCGCACTACGACCGAATATGCGCAGAGCAACGTGAAGACCGCGAGGCCGACCCCGTTCCCGAACGCAATCTGCCCGAGTCGCTGCTCGAGCTGTGGCATCGCCTTTCGGTGAACCACCAGGGTGTCCCCCCAGCGGTCTCCGAGCCGTTGACGCAGCAGTGACCGGTCCATCGCAAGGTAAGCCACGAGTCCGAAGAGGGCGCCGTCGATCAGCAGGGCGAACGAGCGAACGAGAGCGCCGAGCAGGGAAACCCGCTCGAAATCCTCCGAGAGAACCCGCAGACCGCAGCAGAACTTGCCGATGCTGGCGCCCGCCAGGTATTCCGCGATCGCGGAATACAGGAACGAACCGAGGATCGACGCCGCCACGCCGCTGCTCGAAAGTCCGCTGGCGGCTTGCAGCCATTCGGCGGGAGTGCCCGGCGTACCACGGGCAGCCAGCACGACCACGGCGACGTTCGCGGCCACGATCCCCACCGCCAGCGCCACCACGTTGTCGAGGATCCGCGCGACGGCTCGGATGCCGAAGCCTGCGACGCGGGGGTCCACAGCCGTCGCGTCCTGCTCGACCCAGGCGCCGCAGCCGGGACAGAAGGATCCCGGCAGGCTCTCCGCGCCGCACTGCGAGCAGTAGCGAGTCAAGACGAATCCCCCTCTCACGCCGTCGCTTGCGAGCTTCGATGATGGCATGAACGGATCGCCCGCCCCAGACGCGAGGGACGCAGAAGCCGGCAGATCGGGCATACTCCCCCCATGGAACCCAATGAGCGCGATGGTGCGGCCGTTCGATTCCCGCCGCCGCTGGTCTACCTGCTGGCGGTGATCGCGGGCGGCTTGCTGCATGCGTTCGTCGTTCCAATGCCGTTGCCGATCGCGACGAGCGTGCGCGTCGGCGGCGCTGCCGTGGCGATCGCGCTCGGTCTCGCGATGGTGGCCGGGGCGATCGGCCTGTTCCGGCGCACCGGACAGGATCCGAAACCGTGGAAGAGCACGCCCGAGATCATTTCGTCCGGCGTCTACAAGATCTCGCGGAATCCGATGTACGTGGGCATGTCGCTGCTGCTGGCCGGCATTGGCATCGGCTGGGCGAATGGCTGGCTGCTAGTCCTGCTCCCGCCGCTGTGGTTCGTGATCTACAGGACCGCGATTCGCCACGAGGAGGCCTACCTCGAGCGCAAGTTCGGCGATCGCTACCTCGACTACAAGCGATCGGTGCGGCGCTGGATCTAGCCGTCGGTGGTGCGGAAGCGGAATACGCGCCAACCATTGGGAGTGCCCGGCCGCTGTGCCTCGACGAATCCACCCTTGGTGTACTCGTGAACGGTGGATCGCCAGAACGGAAGCCCGGCGCGGTTCGCCTCCGAGACCCGCACGACCCAGGATCCGGGGAGGCGATCCCACAACAGAAACGCCGCGCGACGACCGACGCCCGAGCGGCGGTAACCACGAAGTACGAAGAACTCCGCGACATCCAGGTCTTCGGGATCGTCGGTAGCGGGTGAGCCACGGGTGATCAATGCAAACCCAGCAGCACGAGTACCCACCCGGATCAGGAATGCGAAGCGCCTCTCGGGCTGCGACCAGTAGAGCGAGAGCCAGTCGTAGCCGAAGCGACCATCCGGTCCGACCTCCACCGGAAAGATCTCGCTCAAGTCATGCAGGTAGAGTTCGAGGAGGTTGGACAGCAACGGAGCACTCGCCGGTGTAGCGAAGTCCAGACTCACGGTTTGATTGCTGATGACTCGGTCTCTCACTGGGCGCGGCCGGGCAGTCCGGCGCGAACCAGGGACTCGAACTCGACCTGGGCGCCCCGAAACACGTTGAGGTCTGCGAGCGTATCGATGCCGCGCACGCGGCCGTTGTCTGCGAACTGCCAGAAGAGCCAGCTTCCGAAGCGGGACTCCGAGAGCGGAAGCAACACACTGCGCGGCCAGATCGGGTAGGCATCGAAGTGCCCCTCCAGAATTCGAGAATGGGCATCTTCCGTGAAGTAGAGGATCGGGCGGACGCGTGCCGATTCCTCGAGCCGCCCGAGAAACGACCTCAGCTCCTCCCGGATCCGATCGATGCTCTCCCATTGACGGCAATTCCCGGCGAACTCCACGTCCGCAACGGGCGGTAGCTCGCCGAACGAGCCGCCGACGGCAGCAATGAAGTTCTCCGCCTGCGCCGCGCCCGGCGAGCAGAACGTGAAGAAGTGGTAGGCGCCGCGCGAGAGACCCACTTGCCGAGCGCCGACCCAGTTCCGATCGAACTCGCGGTCCCGGTGATCTGCGCCCTCACTCGCCTTGATGAAGGCAAAGGCGATTCCCGCGGCTCGCACCGCAGACCAATCGATCCGTCCCTGGTGGTGGGAGACATCGACTCCCCGAACCGGGTAGCGCGCCGTCGAGGGATAGTTGAAACGGATCAGGCCGCGCTCATAGAGCGATGACGCAGCTGCTGCAGCCACGGCGAGCACCAGGAGAGCCAACACCCCGAGCTTCACTCTTGGATCTTCCTGACCTCTGCAAAGGTTCGGCGATGCGCAGCGGCCCGCCCCTGGAAGCATGCCCGCCGCCAGATCCGCGCCCAGCATGGCACCCGCCGGTACCTCGGCGCCAGCGCAAGAGCCGAGCAGTCGCTTGTTGGACGGCGGCCCTCAGGCCCGCGCCGCGACCACGACCTCGCTCGGAACCCCGAACGGCGCCAGCTTGGAGTGGTGCCGCAGTTGCCATTGCGGCGACGAGATCCACGTGAGGAGTTCGAGAGGCCGGCAACCACCCACGAGCGCCGGACGCCAGGCATGCACTCCCGACCACGCGCGCGACACGAGTCGCGAGAAGGAACCCGCGCCCGACGACAGACTCGAGACGCAGAGCAGCCCACCCGGCGCGAGAATCCGATGCGCCTCGCGGATCACGGCCGCGATGTCGTCTTCCGATAGCAGGTCGAGGACGAAGTTGGAAACGAAGCGATCGCGCGAGGCGGCCGCCTCGGACGTGGGAGGCGACCCATCCGTGAGGACGACCTCAGCCCGCGAGCCGAAAGGCGCCAGCCGCGCCTGCGCCAACTCCACCATGGTGGGACTCAGATCGAGCGCTCGATAACTCGCGTCCGCGGAGAGATGCTGGGAGAGGAGGCGGAGCGCGAAGCGGCCCGTGCCGCAGCCGAACTCCAGCACACCATGCGCCGTCCCGAAATCTCCCTGTTGGATCAGGCGTTCGGTCGCGCGATCCTCGTAGAACGCCTGCGTGTCCTGCCGCGCACCAATCCGGTCGTACAGCCGCCGCGCCTGTTCGCGAGAGAGCATCCGCACACCCATACGTGCCTTCCTCCTCCCGGTCGCCCAACGGATCGAGGCCGAGCTGCCGCCCGCCTGTGTAGCTACCCAGTGTCGCCTGGGTGTCGCCCGTGCGTCAAGCACGGGCGCGTTCCGCTGCACGCGGCGCGGAATGGCGATCACCACGTCGAAGGCGTCCACGTGGCTCCGCGTTCCGGCGATAGCTCATGATTGGGCTTCGGGCCGGAGGCGGAGGAGAAACATGCTGGCGTACACGAGCCAGGAGAAGATGGACGCTTCCGCGACTCGCTGACTCAGCCCCGATTGGCTTCCATTGCCATACGGCATGCGCGCAAGGAGGAAGAGTGGAGCGGCGCCACAATCTAGGTTGGCGCTCCTGACAACAGGATTCAGTCCTGACGCCCCGGGGCGAAACCTGCGCCCGGTACTTGGACCCGTGGTCGCCGCTCCATCGAGCATGGTGCGCGGACTGCTCGCGGATTTCAAGAGGATTCTCGCGCCGGCTACTCCGCGCCGAAAAACCCTTGTGGAACGCGAGCCTTCGGATCTTGGCCAGGCCGCTCTTCGGCGTCGCCCTGGTCTCCGTGAATGG
This sequence comes from Deltaproteobacteria bacterium, assembly GCA_018262315.1. Taxonomy (GTDB): domain Bacteria; phylum Myxococcota_A; class UBA9160; order UBA9160; family PR03; genus PR03. Next base: position 8,479 of record JAGSPS010000105.1, read on the forward strand.
CCTGCGCGATGACACGCTTCGTGATCGACTCGAGATGGGTACGAAGCGTCGTGTTCAGCTCCTGGAACTCGGGCCAGAGCACCTCGTCCACGAACGTGCGCGTGACTCGCGCCATGACCGTGGTGCGCCGCTGGCCGGAATATCGATACGGATTGATGCCGTACCGCCGGAGCAACGCGATGAAGAGAGACTTGGACCAGCGATCCGGAAGCGCGAACCGATACTCGACCACGCGCTCCGATCTCTCGAGCTGCTCGAGCCGCCCCCGGATGCGATCTCGCGCACTCTCGGCGGCCGCTCGCTCGCCTGCACTCGTGGCGCGCGCAAAGAGCGCTTCGATCTTCCGAAGCTTCTCGACGAGACGAGCTTCCTCTTCTTCCTGCATCCGAAGCGGGTCCTCTCTCCTCTGCCTTCATGCCGTACAACCGGCTTGGCGATGAGCCGCGGCCCGACCTGGGAACCAAGCGCTCCGCCCACCGACAGAGCCCATGATGCCACCAAACGCCTGCGAAGCTCGAGCGCAAGGGCCGTCAGCTCCATTGCCGCGTTAGGCCGCGCGCTCCTATGTCTGATCTGATATTCTACCCGTGATGGGAGAGCGCCCCCTAGCGTGGCTGTACGGCGACGTGACGACGCCGCCCTTCTCCCGCGGCGGACGGCTGGAGGCGGGCTTTCCATTCCGGAAGCTTCAAGAGGGAGAGGGCCCGGGTCTGCCTCACTCCCGGCCGATGCACGCGATTGGCCGCCGCTGACACGAGCTGCGCATCCGCGATGAGGGCCACAATTGGCGACTCTTCTACAGATCGGACTCCGACGCCGTGTTGATTCTGGACGTGCACGACAAGAAGACTCAGAAGACCCCCAAGGACGTGCTCGATGCGTGCCGAGCCTGCGCCGAACGATGCGACCGAAACGCTAGGAGATTGACCCAAGACTGTGC
>JAGSPS010000340.1 GCA_018262315.1 Deltaproteobacteria bacterium
GATCGCGGGCGCCACGGCGGGATCGAGCGCCGGACAGCCGAAGCTGCGCCCCACGCGCCCGCCGCTCTGCGCGCGGAACGACGCGCTCACGTAGTCGGCCGGATGCATCACGATGCGCCGCTCCTCGGCGCGATCGTTCACGCCCGGCTCGAGGCCCACGAGTTCGAGCGAATGTCCGTGCTGACCCGAGTAGGTGTCACCGGTGAGGAACGTCCCGAGGCTCGACTGATGGCTCTCGGGTTCGTTCCCGAAGCGCACCGCACGATCGGGGTCTTCGTCGCTCGTCGAGCCGCGCCCGTGCGACACGAACTCGTAGAACAGCACGGCGATGCGCTGCGGGTCGATCACCCAGAGTCGTCGCTGCGAAGACGGCAGCGAGTAGTCGATCACCGTCAGCGCGCGATTGTGCACGCGGCCGGCCGCTTCGAGGCGGTGGAAGACGGCGAGCGCGCGGGAGAGCAGGTCGGCGCGGGGGAGCGCGGAGTCGGTTCCGATCGCCGCGGCGCCGCGCGGGGTCGCGAAGAGCAGGGCGGCGGCGACCATCGCCCACGCGACGCGGCGCGCGACGCTGCGCGCCGCTCGTCCCACCAGAAGACCCCCCGTCGGCACTTCCACGGGCCCCACCTAACCAGATCGCTCCGGTTCGATCAACGCGGCGCCCCTCGGGTAGTCATCTCGTGGTCATGCTGGGTGCGCCGGACCTGATCGCGCCATCGACCCGCCCGAGCCTGCGCTTGATGTCCTCGATGCCACACAGGGCTCTCGACGTCGCTCGCGCGTGCACGGCTCGCGCATCGGAGCGATTCAGCTCGCCGTTCGATCTGCCGAATCCTCGAACGGAGGACGTGCCATGTCGCACGACGCTGCGCCGCGCCTCACCAAGATCGTCGCCACGATCGGGCCGGCCTGTGATGCACCCGAGACACTCGAGGCGATGATCCGCGCCGGCATGAATGTGGCGCGCATCAACCTCTCGCACGGCTCGCACGCCGAACACGCGGCGCGCATCGCGCGCGTGCGCGCCGCGGCGCAGCGCTGCGCCGCTCCGATTGCGGTGATGCTCGATACCAAGGGCCCCGAGGTTCGCACCGCGCCCGTCGCGGACGAACCCGTCTCGCTGATCCCGGGCGACGCGTTCGTGCTGCACGTCGACGGGCGGCTGGCCACCGCGGCGGGCACGTCGGTCACGCACCTGCGGCTGCCGCGCGAGGTGGAGCCCGGCGCGACGGTGCTGATCGACGACGGCGCGATCGAACTGCGCGTCGTCGCGGTGCGCGGCGACGCGGTGCACTGCGAGGTGGCGCGCGGTGGCGAGCTCTGCGGGCGCAAGAGCGTGCACGTCCAGGGCGTGCGGCTCTCGCTCGAACCGCTCAGCGAAGCCGACCGCGAAGACCTGCGCTTCGCGGTCGAGCAGGGCGCCGATTGGCTGGCCGCCTCGTTCGTGCGCTCGGCCGAAGACGTGAAGCGCATCCGCGAGATCCTGCTCGCCCACGGCACCTCGATCCCGATCATCGCGAAGATCGAGGACCCCGACGGCGTCGCGAACCTCGACGACGTGATCGATGCCGCCGACGGCACGATGGTGGCGCGCGGCGACCTCGGCGTGGCGCTGCCGGTGGGCGAAGTTCCGCTGATCCAGAAGCGCGTCATCCGCGCGACGGTGTCGCGGGGCAAGCCGGTGATCACCGCCACGCAGATGCTCGACTCGATGGAGCGCAACGCGCGTCCGACGCGCGCCGAGGCCACCGACGTCGCCAACGCGATCTTCGACGGCACCTCCGCGGTGATGCTGTCGGGCGAGACCGCGCGCGGCCGCCATCCGGTGGAAGCGGTGCGCACGATGATGGAACTCGCGCGCCAGGCCGAGCGCGCGCTCGGCGACTACGGCGATCTGCAACGCCTGCCGCCGCCGCCGCCGTCGTCGGTGACCGACGCTGTCGCCGACGCCGCCGTGAAACTCGCACGCGACGTACACGCAGCTGCGATCGTGAGCCTCACCGAGACGGGCCGCGCCTCGCGCGCCGTATCGAGGGATCGCCCGCGCTGTCCCATCCTTGCGGTCACCTCGGATCCGCGCGTCGTGCGCCGCCTCGCACTCTGCTGGGGCGTACAGCCGCTCCTCTACGAAGCTGCCGGCGACGACGACGCGCGCATCCACTTCGCCACCGCCCACGCGGTGTCCCTCGGCTGGGCCCACAGCGGCGACCTCGTCGTCGCCACCGCCGGCGTCGCGCGCGCGCAGGGCACCACGAACCTGATCCGCGTGGTGGCGGTGGAGTGAGGCGGGGCTGGGCATGCCCTGCGAAGCTCTAATTGGCGATTCCGCTATTCAAGGGAGCGCCACCTTTCTTTAGTAACGATCGACCGAGCGAAGAGATCCGGAATGTGAGCTAGCCGACCTCCGTTCAGGCGTTGATCCAGCAGTCGCGGTGCATGGGTGAACAAGAGTCACCCTCTCGCCTCCGGACGCATCATCGGGCCGCGTCGGGCGGCATGTCATCTGCAGGATGAATGCCGAAACCGCTTAGTTGAAGACATGCCCGTTTCGATATATGATGAGCCAAGACGACAAACCACTGCGCTGGATGCTCGACACGTTGACCTCGCCGCCGGTTGGCAAGGACGCTCGCATCGAGGCGGGATTCCTCCTCCGGCCTCTCCAGAGGGGTGAGTCACTTCGGATGCCTGATTCGCGCCCGATGCCGGTGATCGGTCGCCGTGTCCATGAGCTTCGCATCGACGACGCCGAGCGCAGCGTCAGTTGGCGAATCGGCTACCGGATCGACGACGACGCGATCCTGGTCGTGGATTGGTTCGAGAAGAAGACACCCACTACGCCGGCGACCGTGATCGCCCGATGCCGGCGACGACTGCGCGAGTACGACCATGGCCAAGAAGAAACTTCCTAGAGGATGGGTCGAAGGCTCGGCCCGCAAGCTCCTCGGCCTGTCTCGCGAGGAGTCGGCCATCATCGAGATGCGCCTGCGGCTCTGCGACGAGGTCCGCTCGAAGCGCCTCGCCAAAGGCATCACCCAGCAAGAACTGGCGGCCCGCATCGAGTCCACGCAGCCGCGTGTGGCCAAGCTCGAACGCGGGGACGCGAGCTTCGAGATGATGCTGTTGGCGCTGCTGGCGTTGGGGGCAAGTCGGAGGGAGATTGCGCGGGTTCTGGCGGCGGGTTGAGAGAGTTCCGTGGCAGGGCGACCTTTAGGACTTCCCGCCTCGAACCGCCGGGCGAGCGTGGCCGATCGCCTCTCGTCGCGCGATACGACCACAGTGATCGCGCGCACCGGCTTCCCTGGCAACGAGACGCGACGGCCGCGGGGCATGCTTCTTGCTGCCTCGAGGGATGGAATCGCAGCCAGGGGGAGAGTCGAAGCGTGTCGGTACGAAGACTCGTTGCGGTGATGATCGTCGGAGTTGCCGCGCTGCTCGGCGTCGGCGCGCCCAGCCGTGCCGCGGATCGGCTCGGCAACGAGATCATCGTCTCCGATCTCGACAACGAGAAGTCGGACCCGGCGGT
>JAGSPS010000106.1 GCA_018262315.1 Deltaproteobacteria bacterium
CCGCGACCGGAGCAATTGGCCAGCCAGGAACAGGCCGGCCGTGAAGGCGATCAGGATCAGGGGCAGGTAACGCCGCATGCGAAGCCAGCTTAGCTTCGACCCGGCCCACAACCGCACGCCGCCCTCAGACCGCTCGCGCCGCCTTGGTGAGCCGCACCATCTCGAGCCGCACCTGCTGCGCGGTGTGGCAGGGATGCTCGAAAGGAAGCCAGTGGATCGCACCGGCGTTGCGCAGGTGGAAGCCTTCGGGATCGACGGCGACGAGTTGGGTCGCGTCGGGCTCGGCGCCGAGAGAGCGCCGGCAGAGCAGCTCCAGCGCGTCGCGATGGTCGTCGTTCATGTGCGCGACGATCGACGCCTCGTCGGCGCCCCACTCCGGCGTCGCGGCGAGCCAGGCGTCGCGCTCGATCCAGTGGATCTCGCCAAAGCCACCGATCCAGCGCACCCGCACGGGTTCGATGCGCCAGAACTCGAAGTCGTGGAACTGCTCGTATGCGCGCTGCTCCGGGAAAAGTGCGAAGTAGCGCTCCGCAGCGGCCCCGCGCTCCGCGGCGGGCAGCTCGTGCGCCTCGCCGAGCAGGCTGGTGCGACCCAGCGCCTGCCGATTGCCGCGCGTCGCTTCGACCGCCGTGAGGCATGCGCGCGGATTCGCGGCGAGATTGCGGGTGTGCTCGGCAATCCGGCTCACGTAGATCAGCGGGCAGCCCTCGTGCGTCATCGCGAACGGTGCGAGTGACCCGAATGGAAAGCCCGGCATCGCGAGCGACCAGGTCGAGAGCACGCCCGCGTCGACGCGGCGCAGCAAAGCGCGCGCCTTCGCGGGAATTGCAGGATCACCCAACGATCAGATTCCCATCTTCGCGAGCGCGTCGGCGACCCGACCGACGGCCTCGGTGAGCGCGGGATGCGACTCCTCGAATTCGTCGACCACTTCGCGCAGGCGAGTGATCAGCGACTCGGGGGTTGCTTTGGCCGCCGCGGGCTCGAGTATCGCGTGGATGTCGGTCATCACACTGCGCAGCAGCTCGCGCGAGTGTTCATCGACGCTGTCGGACTGCTGCAACTCGGCGTGGAGCTGTCGGAGCATCTTGCGCAACTGTTGGTCGGGCATGGCCGGAGCGTACCCGACGAGACGCCGAGGTCTAGGTGCCGTCCCGTTTTCCGAACAGCGACTCCGCAGCCTTCCAGCGCGCCAACGACGAGATCGCGCCGCTCGCGGTGAAGACGGCGAGGCAGAGCAGGACGCGGGAGAGAAACTCACCGCTCACGAGGCGATCGCGCGAGGGCGTGGTTCCCGAGATCACTTCGAGGAGCAGCACGACCACGGCCGCCATCGGAATGCCGTGCCGCAGCGCGCCACGCAACAGGAAGCGCTGGAACCCCAGCTGCTGCATTCGCTCCCACTCGGTCTGGCTCGCCGCCATGATCGCCTCCGCGGCTCAGGATGGCGCGGTGGGTGCTGTGGCGCTGCGACGACGCAGCGCTCGCCAGACCCCTTCGGTCGCAAAGCAGTCCCACCCCCAGCGCAACCAGCGCAGCAGGGCTCGCGCGAGCCACAGCGCCCAGAACAGCATCGCGAGGCGATACACCCCGAGCGGAACCGAGAGCAGACTCGCCGCCGGCAGCGTGCCGTCGCTGCGATCCTGGTACCAACGCAGGTCGTACGCGGTCGAGCCGTTGCCCGCGATCTGCATCTCGGGCGTCCCGAGCAGTCCGTGACGGATCGCCTCGAAGAGCACGGCGAGCGCAACGGCCGTGGCGACGGCGAGCGCGAGCTGCGCGACGTCGAAGCCGAGCGCGCCGAGTCGCGCGCCGCGCTCGCGACGCCACGCCAATGCGAAGAGCCAGCCGACGACGATGGCGCTCATCCACACCGGCACCTGCGTGAGCCCGAGGCCCAGCAGGAACCAGTGATGGAAGCGCAGCGGCACGCTGCGCAGCTGCGCGAGCCCGAACGCGACCAGCCCCAACACGAAGAGCACACTCCAGAACAGCACGGCGGGACCGAGCCGCGGCCCCGACACCGCGAGCACCCATCGATCCACCGGAACGGAGACCTGCATCGACAGATTCACCGCGGGCGCGCCGAGCGCGACGTCGGGCGTGGCGATGCGCCACGAGATCGCGTCGTTGCGGCGCCACTCGAGCTGCGCGGTCTGCGCGCCCGGCCGGATCGGCAGCGACACTTCACGACCTTCGGCGCGCAGCGGCTGTTCGACGCCGTCGATGCGAACGGCGCGCAGCTCGGCGCCTTCGGGCAGCGTGACGGTGTGGCGCCCGCCCTGCGTGCTGCGCAGCGCGATCTCGAGCGTCGCGTCGCGACTGCGCAGGCCGGGCGACAGCACGAGGTGCGCGCGGTCGATCGTGAGCGTGGCGCCGCCGACGCCGAGCGGGCGTCGCGCGCTGAGCGTGAGCGTTTCGCCGGGCCACGGTCGCCACGCGCGCAGCGGTGCGGGATCGGTTTCGGGCACCGCCACCGGGGGGATGCCTTCCGCATCGACGTGCCAGATCGGCGCGACTGCGAGTTGCCAGTCTTCCACCCACGCAACCGATGCGGGCGCGCGCAACGCGATCGTCTCGCGCGCTTCGAGCGTCGACGACCAACTCACCTCGCTCGCTTCGGGCGCAAACACGACTCGCGCCTTGCCGCCTTCGACGGCGACGCCTTCGGTCGCCATCGCCTCACCGTCGAGCAGCGGCACTTCGAGCACCGCGGCCTGCCCGGGCGCCGACAGCCGCACGACCCGCGTCTCGACCGACCATGCGACGCCGAGCGAAAGACGTCGCTCGACCGAAGCGAAGAACGGCGGCGGCGCTGGCCGCAGCGACGACTCCGGCGCGGCGCCCGGCGTTGCGACGCGAACGAGCGAGAGCGCACCCGCAACGCCACCCGCCGCGTCGATTCCCTCCGCCTGCCAGCCCGGCGCATCGATCGCGACCGTGCGCGCGCGCAGCGGGAACGGGATCTCGATGCGCGCCGCGTTCGGCGCGACGCGCGCTTCGAGCAACACCTCGTGGACGCCGGGTTCGAGTGCCACCCACACGGCGCCGTCGTCCTCGCGGCGCAGCGCCTCGGTGGCGCGCGCGTCGACGAGGATCTGCTGGGGCGCGAATGAAGCGGCCTCGTGCGTTGCAGCCGGAAGCGGAACCGCCGTCGCGACGGCCGCGTGCACTTCGAGGCGCAGGCGCAGGCGGTCGTCGCGCAGCTCGACCGCAAGGCGCGCGAGCGACGCGCAATCGGGACTACACGCGGGTGCTGCGGTGAGGCGCTCGCGCAGTTCGTTCAACAAGCCGGGCGACGGCAACTCGGCACGCGCCATCGGTGCGCTGGGTCCAAGGGATGAGAGCAGCAGTAGCGTCGAAACCGCGAAACGCGCGAGCGGCGGCGCACCGCCGCGCTGCGCCGCCCGGCGCAGCGCCGCGAAGCACAGCGCCGCGAGCAGCAGCACGCGCGCGAACGACAGCACGCGCGAGAAGAACGGCGAGATCAGCCAGAGTCGCAACGTGTGCTGCGCTTCGACCGGTCCGCTCCAGGCGAGATCGACGCGCCGCCACTCCCAGGTCGGCACGCCCGGCCCGCTGGGAATGCGCGCATCGGGATCGAGCGAGCGGAGGTCGCGCGGCGCGGACGCCAGCCTCTTCGGATCGAGGTGGCGACGCAGCTCCGGTACCACCGCGGCCGGCGCCGGTACGGCGATCGCCTCCTCGATCGGAGGAGACTCAGCAGCAACGAGCTCGCTCCGGTCCATCTCTGCCTGCATCGCGTCTCGCCTGGCGCGGGGTTCGAATGTTGCAGCGCGCCCGAGCAAACCAATGCCCGGAACATATGGGCTCTCGAGAGCGGGATGCAGGCCGCGTTGCAGCTCCCCCACCGCATACGGGACCACTTGCAGTGCGAGCAGCAGCCACGCGACACCGCGCATGCCACGCGCCACGACGGCACCACGGCCGCTGCGCAGCACGCGCACCAACGCTTCCGCAGCGAACGCGCCGAGCCACACCCAACGCGGCGCCGCGGGCTCGACCCACGTGAGCGCCAGCGCCACGAGTGCGAGTACGCCCCAGCCTGTCCCCCAGAGTCGCGCGGCTGCGAACGCGGCGATCAGCACCAGGAAGAAATCGAGCAGCGTCCACGACGTCACCCAGCTGGGAGACGCGCGATCGACGCCGAACGCGTGCAGCAACGACCAACCGGGCGGCAGCAGCAGCCGCCCGCTCAGCTGGTCGAAGCCGTTCGACCAGCCGACGGCAGGCAGCGCGCTCGTCTCGGCATTCTCGATGCGGCCTTCGGCCGACAGCGCGACGGCGCCGGGCGGCACTTCGACGCCGGTGGCGCCACCGTCGCCGAGCCGCGTCAGGAACCAGTCGCGTCCGCCGACGACGGCGCGACCGAGTTGCGACGGCGCGGGCATCTCGAGCCGCGACGTGCGGCGCAGTCGTCCCTGGATGGAGTCGCGGAAGGTGAGGCCGGCGCCGTCGAAGTCGAGCCAAAGCGTGCGGTCGAGCGAGAGGTGATCGGCGGGGTCGGGATCGCCGCGGCGGCGCTCGTCGAGCTGCATCGTGTCGCCGGGTCGCAACAGGTACGCCGGAAGTTGTCGCCACGCAGCCGGCAGCTCGGTCTGGTTGGGGTCGATCGCAGTGACGCCTTCCACCGCGACGATACGCAACTCGGGGCGTGCATCGAAGGCCCAGACCTCTTCGGCGGGCCACGGCGCTTCGCCAGACGCCGGCGGCGACAGCGCCGCGACGGGACCTTCGTGGCGCGAGCGGATCGCGATCGCGTGTTCGCCGGGTCGCAGTTGCACGCGCACGCGGCGGTCCGATTCGAGGCGCGCGGGCAGGTCCGCTTCGAGCGCCAGCGGCACGAAACCCTCCGGATCGACGGGACCGAGTGCGACCTCGCGCGCGCGACCGGCGACGCGCAGCACGAGACGCGTTTCGAGCTGCAGCGGGATCTCGTCGACGACGCGCCGGAACACGAGCACTTCGAGATGATCTTCGGGCGCCGCTTCGTTCGCAGGCGCCGCGAGCCAAAGCTGTCCAGACGCATCGCGCGCGGGCGCAGCGACTTCGGCGTCGTCGAGCGTGAGCGCGACGATCGCCGTGTCCGCGGAAATCGGCAGCAGCGCGGGTCGCGACGCGTGCCACCGCAAGCGGCCGTCGATCTGATGGCGGCCGCGCGCGAGCCACGCGGCCGGCGATCCGACACCCGGCGCGGGAATCACCGCGAGCGGCTGGCCGTCCACGCGGATCGCCTCGGGCCACAGCGAAGCGTCGCCGGGCAGCGTCACCCAGGCGCCGCGACCGAAGATTTCGAAGCTCTGCGTGAAGCGCGCGCCGCCGGCATCGACGTCGAGTGCGAGCGGCCCGGACCAGACGCAGCGTCGCTCGCCCCCGCCGCTGAGGAACGGACAGCCGCGCTCGGGATCCTGCGCGAGCACCCATCCGATCCAGGGTTGCAGCGCGTCGGGAACCGTCGTGGCATCGAAGCGCTCGGCCGGCTCGGCGGCCAACGCCCCGCGTGCGAGCAGCGCAATCACGAGCGCGGCAGCGCGGACTCTCACGAGCGTCCCCTGTGTCCCGATGACCTTCGCTCGGCTTCGCCTCGCTGCGCGGAAGGGGCCTTCGTCCCCCTCCTTGCGCTCTCGTGGATGTACTTGCGCGAGATCGGCGAGAGGTCATCCGGCGGGATCTTGCACTCGATGACGGCGAACTCGCGCAATTCGTGCGCGGCGCGCAGGGCTTCGCGAAGCTCACCGCGCGTCTCCGCCTGGATGCCGACGCCTCCCCAGGCCTGCGCCAGCTCGGCGTACGGCCACGGTGGGATGGCGAGCAGATCCGGTCGCGGCGAGACCGGCCGGAAGATCTGCCAGCCGCAGTTGTTCACCAGCACGACGATCGGCGCCACACCGTGTCGCGGCGCGTGCGAGATCTCGGGGCCGGTCATCTGGAAGGCGCCGTCGCCGCAGAGCACGAGCGTGCGCCGGCGCGTGCCGATCTGCGCACCGATCGCCGCCGGCACCGCGAAGCCCATCGACGCGTAGTAACCCTGCGAGAAATAGAGGCCGCCCGCGCGCAGCCGCAGCTCGAGGCCGCCGAACAGCGAGTCGCCCGACTCGGCGAAGACGTCGTAGCCGGGATGCAGATCGAGAAAGTGATTCATCTCCAGCAGCAGGTCGTTGACGCGCAGCGCGGAGTCGGTGCGCTCGCGTTTCGCGCGCTTCAGATTGTCGCGATAGACGACCGCTTCGCGGAAGCGGGGCAGCTGCTCGCGTCCGAGTGCGCCGACGAAGTCGCGCAGCGCCACCTCGGTATAGGTGTGGAACGAGACATTGACGCGACCGCCCACCGCCCACACCGCGCGTTCGCGCCGTACCTGCGGCTTCGCTGCACCGAGGTTCACGTCGGTGAGCACGGTGCCGAGCGCGAGTACGAGATCGGCGTCGCGCACGCGCTTCTCGATCGCCGGAGCCGAGAACGGTCCCATGTGGATTCCCATGTGGAGCGGATGGTCCATCGGGAAACAACCCTTGGCGTCGGGCGTGGTCACGACGGGCACCCCGAGCTGCTCGGCGAGCCGCAGGAAATCGCCTTCCGCGCCGGCCCGATACAACTCGATGCCGCCGATCAGCACGGGTCGTTTCGCCGCTTGTAGGCGCGCGCGGGTGTCGGACACCGCCTCGGCGAGCTTGCGCGGATCGGAGGGCGTATCCGGGAAGCCGCCGTTCCACTCGCGGATCTCGGGCGGCACGGCGATCGGCACGTCGACGAGGTCGCGGTGGATCTCGAGATAGCCCGGCCGGTGCTGGGTCATGATCGCGCGCACGACTTCGTGCACTTCTTCGGCGGCGCGCTCGGGGTGTCGCAGGATGCGCGCGTCGACGGTGACCTCGCGGAACATGCGCCACTGGCCGTCGACGTCCTTTGCCTGGTGATGGATGCCCGAGAGCTTCTGCTCGGCGTCGCCGGGACCCCCCGAGACGACCAGCAGCGGCACCTGTTCGGCGTAGGCGCCCGCGATCGGGTTCAGCACGTTGTGACCGCCGGCGCCGTAGGTGACGCACACCACGCCGAGTCGCCGCGTGCTGCGCGCATAGCCGTCCGCCGCGAAGCCGACGGAGGGTTCGTGCGAAAAGGTGACGATCGCGAGATCGCGGTCGCGACCGAAGCGGTGGAAGAGCCCGAGCACCAGATCGCCGGGCAGCCCGAAGATGTGCGTCACGCCGGCGCGCTTCAGATACGCGACCAGGAAGTCGCCGAGCTTCATGCGCGGCTTCATCGCGGAACGCTCGCGTCCCGCTTTCAACTGCGGATCCCTGCGAGGCGGAAGAAATGCAACGCGGCGATCACCAGCGCGTGCTGGATGTCGCCTTCGCGCACGCGGCGGTCGAGGTCGGCGAGCGGAACGAGTTCCACGACGGTCTCCTCCTCTCCGTGATTCTGGATCTCTGCGATGGGCGCGACGCCGCGCGCCCAGAAGCTGTGCACGCGATTCGTGAAGAGGGCCGGGTTCGGCGACACGCTGCCGATCGGGACCAGCTCGCCACCGCCGTAGCCGCTCTCTTCGAGCATCTCGCGCGCGGCGGCGGTAGCAGGTGCTTCACCGGGATCGACGATGCCACCGGGGATCTCGAGCGTGATCTCGCGCGTGCCGTGTCGCCATTGGCGCACCATCACGACGTGCCCGTCTGCGGTGACCGGTACCACGTTCACCCATTCGGCCGCCTCGAGACGCCAGTACGAATGCGCATCGCCGGAACGCGGCGCGCGCACGAGATCGCGGTGAACGCGGAACACGGTGCAGTCCTGCACCTGCTCGGTGTCGAGGACGGTCCACGGCCGCGGGATCCCCATCGCGCGAACCGTAGCCCGGATTCACGAGCCGGGCGCGACTTCGAGCAGTGCTACGCGCGCGAGTGGACGCGCCGTCGTGCCGAGAGCGCCGCTGCGCCAAGTGCGAGCAACGCGAAGGTTCCGGGTTCCGGCACCGGCCGCGTCGAGATTGCGCCGACGGCGTCGATGTCCGCACCCACCGAGATGCCGGACTGATCCCCTTCGCCGCCGTCGTCGGTGAGCCGCACGAAGGCGAATGCGCTGCTCGTGCCGAAGCCGAAGGCGTCGATGTCGATGCCCGCCGTCGATCCGAAGACCTTGCCGACCGCCGTCCAGCCCGTCCCGTCGACGCTGAGTTCGACGAACGTGTCTTCGACGTCGGGGCCTACTTCGAAGATCCAGAGATCGAGATCGGCGTTGTCGCTGCCGGTGAGGACGTTGTCGGTGAAGCGCAGCGTGATGCTGCCTCCGTCGCCGAGGCTCACGAACGTGCAAGCGGCGAGGTCGATGCAGCCGCCGCCGGACACGTAGTCGGGCAGCCCGAGGCTGTGGGAGGCTCCCTGGTTGGCAGCCGACGGCCCGCCCAGCGGGTCGTAGCTCACGACCTCGTCCGCAAACGAGACCGCGCCTTGCGGGAAATCGGTCCCGCCCTGGGAGTTGCCGATGAAGACCGCTCCAGCGGGACTCACACCAATCCCGAGCAATGCCACCACCGAGAGCGCGGGAATCAGCCGCTTCCGCATCGACACGGGCGCCATGGGTATCCCCCCACTGAGAGCGCCGAAGCGGACGCTCCTGATTGGGATGTGGCCATGGCAGCCGTCGCGTGGCAGTGCGAGGAAACCGGCGAAGGCTCGCGCGGCGCCAGGCGCGCGCGACCGAAAGTGTTCGAGGACGACGACCTCGACAGGGTCGCCCAACTGCTGCGAAGCGCCGATGTCTCCGAGATCGCCGTCGTCTCACGAGCGGATCCCAATCGGCTGGTCGGCTCGATCAACGAGCGCAGCGTCCTCGAGGCGTATCACCACGAGATGCTGCGTCGCGACCTCGCGGGAGGAATGGGCACGCGCCTCTCGCTCGCGAACCGCGGACACGAGGTCGACCTGGGCGATGGCTACGCGCTGATGGAGATCGAGGCGCCGGCGAGCTTCTACGGGCGCTCCCTGCGTGAACTCGAGCTTCGCCAGCGCCATGGAATCCAGGTCCTGCTGCTCCGCTCACGGACGCCGAGCGGCGAGGCAGTCCGGGTTCCGACGGCGGACGATCGCATCGTGGCCGGCGATCGGATGGTCGTTGCGGGCACCGCAGAGCAATTTGCGAGACTCGACCGGACCGGTTGATGCGCTACATCACCTGGTCGATCACGATCGCGATGCCGCTTTCGCCGGGCTGATGCGGCTCGGGCGTCTGGCCCTGCAGGTCGCCGGGTACGCGCGTCATGGCATTGCCGTCGGCGTCGAGCCGCGCGGAGAGTTGCAGCGGTCCCTCGAAGGGCATCGTCTTGATCATCCGGTCGTCGGGACCGATCGAGAACTCCATCGGAAACTTCGGCGGCGTCGCCCCAGCGGGAACCCTGGTCTCGAAGCCGGGTGCGAGTGCAATCGTTCCGCTCAGCGGCGCGCCATCTCCGCCCGCGGCAGGCGGTGCATCGCGACCGGCCGCGGCCGCGGGCGCTCCCGGCATCCCGGAAGCAGCAGCTCCGCCCATCGGACCGCCGCCCTTCTTCTCCGCCGCTCGCTCCGCACCTTCCGGAAAGATGCGCGACAGATCCGGCTGTTCGGGTTTCTCGCCCGGCGCGTAGGGCTCGACCGCGCGGTCGCAACCGAACGCGGCGACCGCGACGAGCATCCAAGCCGCGATCTGCACCGGGAAACGAAGGGCTGCTTTCGATCGAGCGCTGCGCATGGTCGGCCGACCTTAGCAGGTTGCTGACGAACCTCTCCCGTCGCCGTGCACGGATCTTCGGGCCGATCTCTTCGTTGCGAAAGCTCGCCGTAGCTCTGCTACGGCTGCGCTTCCGCGCCTCGCCGCGGAGCCCTCTGAGTCATCGGGCTCGTCCCGAATCTCCGCGCCCGGCTCGGTCCAACGTTCGTCAGCAACCTGTTGGCGCTGCGTTACGGTTCGAGCCGCATGAGCGGGAGCCTCGTGGACGAATCGCTGCGTCTCGACGATGCGAAGCTGCCCGACTACCTGCGCCGTCTGGGTCTGCTCGCGCAGGGCGAGGTCGCGCGCGTCGAGCCGGCCGGCGACGGCAACATCAATTGGGTGCGGCGCGTTCGAGCCGGCCGGGCGGGCGATCGCTCGTTCGTGGTGAAGCAGGCGCGCTCCCACCTCGAACGCTTCCCCGAGTATCAGGCGCCGACCGAACGCATCCTCTGCGAAGCCCGCTACTTCGAGACGGCGCGCCCATTCGATCGCGACGCGGTCTGCCCGGCCGTGCTGGGCTTCGACGCCGACGCGCGCGTCCTGGTGCTCGAAGACCTCGGCGACGCGCCGCGCCTCGACGCGGTGCTGGCCGGTGGCGGCGACGCCCGCGGCGTCGCGCAGCGGCTCGCGCGCTTCCTCGGCGCGGTACACGCGGCCACCGCGAACGACGCGTCGCTCACCGGACGCTTCGAGAACGAGGCGATGCGGCGATTGCACGGCGATCACATCTTCGAACTGCCGTTCCAGCCCAACGAGTTTCCGCTCCCGGCAGCCGTGCGCGCGCGTGCCGAAACGATCTGGGCCGATGGGCGCCTCGCGGGCGTCGCGCGCGATGCCTACGCGCGATACCTCACACCTCGCGGCGCGCTGGTGCACGGCGACGTGCAGGCGGGCAACGTGCTGGTCGCTGCGCGCGGCGCCGTGCTGCTCGACGCCGAGATCGCACACGTCGGTGACGCCGCCTTCGATCTCGGGAGCTTGTTCGCACATCTGTGGCTGCCGGCCGCGGCGCGCGGCGTCGCGAGCGAAGCCGATGCCGCGATCCACGGCGCCTGGCGCGCGTACGCGAGCGCCGCGACCGACGCGGATGCAGACCTGCACCAGCGCGCCATGACCTACGCCGCGATCGAGATGCTGCGCCGGACCCTCGGTACAGCGCGCGTCGCGGCGGTCGCGGAACCCGCGGCGTCGCTGCGCGTCGTCGACTTCGCGAGCACGCTGCTCGGCCTCAGCTAGCGGCCGCGCTCGCTTGCCGGCGGCGCGATCTCGTCGTCGGCCCAGTGGATGCGGCGGTAGTCGAAGTCGCCGCGCGAGATCGGATTGAGCTTGACGATGTCGAAATACGGCGAGAGGTCGAAGTCGCGCGGCGTGATCAGGGTCGGATGGCGCATCCGGAACAGTCCCGTGAAGTCGCGTCTCGGCTGGCCGAAGATGCGGCGGGCGATCTGCCCGCGGCGCTCGTCATCCGTCTCCTCGGGATAGGTCACCGTCGGCTGGATCGGGAACCGCACTTTGTCGAAGAGGCGCGCGATCAGGCTCGAACAGATCACCTCGGTGGGTTGGCCGCTGCCGAAGTGGAGCGCCGCGAGGCGCCAGCGCGGCGGCACCACCGAGACGGGGACGAGGTAGCGGGCGAGATCGAAGACGTTGCGCAGGTCGTAGCGCCAGCCGATCGCAGCGACCGCGTCGTCCATCAAAATGCCGCAGTGGTCCTGGCGCAACTTGTGCGGCCGGCAGATCCGCAGGTTGTAGTCGACGTACTTGGCGATCGGCGCGACCGACACGCCGCGCGGCAGCGCTTCGACCATCAGCTGCGCCGCCTCGTCGCCGAAGTGATCGCGCGCCCAGTCGGCGCGCTCGCCGCCGCGCCGCAGCAACTCGTCGCCGACGTAGATGCCGGCGTGCGACCAGCAGCTCTGGGTCAGGTAGCGGATCACGGCGGAGACGCGCTGATCGCCCTCGACCAGGATCACGTCGGCCTTGCGAAGCCCCGCGCCGAGGGCAGCGAGGTCGTTGCGCGCGCGCCGCTCGTAGAAGGGGAGCGGCTCGAGCAGATAGTCGACGATGCGGTCGACGAGCCAGCGCCGCAGGCTCACGTTCGCGCCCCCGCTCGGCGCGCGAGGCGCCGGCTCGCTTTACACGCAGAAGTCGATCGGCCAGCATCGCCCGCCGTGTTGCCCCCCGCTTCCGTGGCTCGACCGTGGCTCCGCGCGCTGCTGTGGCTCTGTCTCGGCGTCTGGCTCGGCGCGATGGGTTTGTTTGGAGCGATGACGCGCGTGGTGTTCGAGGTGGTACCGACCCCCGAGGTCGCGGGGCATCTGGTGAGCCGACTGCTCGCCCCGGTGCTCACCACCGGCGCCATCCTGGGCGTCGCGATCGCGGTCCTGGGAGCCGCGCTCGGTCGGGGGTGGCTCGCGATCTCGGTTTCGCTGCTGCTGTCCATCACCTGCCTCGTCAACCAATTCGGCGTCTCGCGAGCCGTGGCTGAGATCCACCTGACCGATCCGGGACTCGCGCCGGGGTTGGTCGCTCGCTTTGCCACCCTCCACCAGCTCTCGGTCTCGCTCTTCACCGGTACGGGGCTCGGCGCGCTCGTTCTCGCGGCGATCCATGGCTGGATCGAGGCCCGAGAGGTGCAGGGCATCGGCCCCAGCGGGATCAAATCAGCCTAGGTCAGCGAAAAAACATCGAGAAAACCACGCCTGCGCATGGAAGTGGCTCCGGCCATCCGGTATGTTTTGCCCCTCGCTGAATTGATTTCTCAAGTAATGTCGCCCACTTAGAAAATCCCCGGGCGGCCAAGGGCTCCGATGGACGTCAAGATCAAAGCCGTCCTGCAGTTCACGATCTCGGGCGAAACAGTTGCTCGGGCCCCGATCGGGCATGCGGCGCGCTGCGCGCGACGACCAGCTCCGCCCCGCGCGCGCGTTGCTGCGCCACCGGGATCGTGGCTTCCAACTCGTCGTCGCGCCCGGGCCGATAGATGCCCTCCCGGCGCGCGTGCTCGAGGATGCGCCGGTAGAAGGATTGGAAGCGCTTGCCGTGGTTGAAGTGGCGAAGGTGCGCCAACTCATGGCAGAGCGTGTCGACGAGGCTCGAGTACTTGAGCGGTCGGCCCGTCGTCGAGTGGTTCAGGCGGATGCGGATCGTGCCGTCGCGGTAGCAGACGCCGAGTCTGCGCTTCACCTGCGGTCGCTCCGGCTCGATCACGCGATAGCGGAGCCCGAAGATGCGCGCGATGCGCAACGCGTCGCGTTCGAGCTGTTCGATCAGCATCGCTTGATCGGCACCATGCGCTGCGCACGAGTTTTCCGCTGTGCTCTCGCCACGTCAAGCAACGCGGACCGGGTCGCTATGATCGGCGCGTGACCACTTCGATTGCGACCGAGGTCATCCCGCTCTTCCCGCTCCCGAACGTCGTTCTCTTTCCGCAAGTCCATTGTCCGCTCCACATCTTCGAGCCGCGCTACCAGCAGATGGCGGCCGATGCGCTCGGCGGAGCGCGGCGCATCGGGATGGCGACGGTGCGCCCCGAACATCAGTCCGCGCTGGCGGGCGACCCGCCGCTCTTCACGATCGGCTGTATCGGCGCGATTCAACCCGCGCGCCGTCGCGACGACGGCCGCTACGACATCGTTCTCTTCGGCGTGCAGCGCTTTCGCATCGTCGAAGAGATCCCGCGCGAATCCGAGCGCTTGTACCGCCTTGCACGAGTCGAGCTGCTCGACGAGCGCTTCGACGAAGCGCGCGAGGGCATTCCACTCCAGGGACTGCGCGCCGATGCGATCGAGTTGCTCACGCAAGTGCTGCGCTTCGTCGCGCCCGACTCCGCGCACGAGTTCGACCCGCGGCGCTTCTCCGGCATCGATGACACGGCGTTTGTCAGCGCGCTGTGCCAGATGTTGGAGCTACCGCCGGCGGAGAAGCAGGGACTGCTCGAAGCAGACGGTCCGCTGGCTCGTTGCGAGCGGCTCGTCGTCGTCTTGCAGTTCCGTTTGGCGGAGTTGCTCGGCGGAATGCCCGGTTCTTCGGGCGCTTTTCACTGAGTTCGCGCGAATCGCCGAAAGATTGAGATCTTTCGAGCAGGCGTGAGATCGGTGGCTGCGACCGGGGTCGGCGCGCGACGGGATCGATGCGCGGTTGCGGTGCTCGACGCGCTCTCGCACGACGCTGCGAACTCCCCGAAATCGTATCGCGATCTGGTTTGCAAACGCGAGTTCTCCCTCGCTGAGTCGCTGTTTCACGCTGTTTCTTTTCGGTGTCGCTCGACACGCGCGATCGCCGAGTTTTCCCTCTTGCGCGTGTGCAGGTCGTATGGTCTACTCCGCGCGCTTCCGGGAGTCACCACCGGAAGATTCCGGGGAAACCCGCGCAAAACTCCGAATAGTCTGGGAATCGTCGCATGGCCTGCCCCCCTCAGGTCTGGGACGGCGTGCTGCGCCGTCTAGCGCACGAACTCTCGCCGCTCGCCTTGTCGGCGTGGATCACTCCACTCCGCGCCGACGCGAACGGCGTGGTTCTGCATCTCTCGTGCCCGAGCGCGTTCCATCGGGAGCGCGTTCGCGAGCGCTTTCTCGGGCGCATCGAAGAGCTGGCGAGCGAAGAAGCCGGCGAGCCGATCCAGGTGGCGCTCGAGATCGGCGCTCCGCATTGCGCGATCGCGTCGATCGCGCCCTGCGACGACATCGAGACCGCACGCGACGCCGCTCGCGCGCGACGTGGAGCGCCCGCCTCGGTGCGCGCACTGGAACCTCGCACGCGCAGCATCGCGCTCGTTCCGGAACCGGCGCCGCTTCCGCCGCGTCCGGATCTTCCGCAGCACACCTTCGCGAGTTTCGTCGTCGGACCGGGCAACGCGCTGGCGCGCGAGGCATGCGTGGCGCTCGCGCAGGGACGCCAGCTCGCGATGAGTCCGCTCTATCTCGTGGCATCCGATGGACAGGGCAAGACGCACCTTGCCGCAGCGGTGGTCGGCGAAGCGCGCGAGCACTCGTCGGCGCGCGTGGTGTTCGCCTCGGGGGAACAATTCGCGAACGAACTGTTCGCGGCGATCCGCAGCAACCGCACCGCCGAGTTCAAGGCCCGCTACCGCCGCGACTGCGATCTGCTCGTGCTCGAAGACGTCCAGTTCGTCGGCGGCAAGCGCCAGACCCAGCTCGAGCTGTTGCACACCCTCGAATCGCTCGCGCAGCGCGGCGCGCGCGTGCTGCTCACCGCCGAACGGCTCCCGAAGGAGATCCCCGATCTCGACCCGCGCCTCGCCTCGCGCATGGCGAGCGGACTGTGCGCCGAGATCGAGCCGCCGGACGCCGAGCTGCGCCGCGCCATCCTGCGCGCCAAGGCCGCCGCCGGCGGGGTGCGACTCCCGCCCGGCGCCATCGAGCGCCTCATCGCGGTACCCGGCAGCGTGCGCGATCTCGAAGCCGTGCTGATCCAGCTGGTGGCGAGCGCGTCGCTGCTCAAGCGCAGCATCGACCTCGAGCTGGTCGAGTCGGCGCTGCGCAAGATGCTGCCGCGGCTGGCGGCGCAGGGGCTCGATTCCGAGCGCGTCGTCGAGACCGTTGCTACGGCGTTCCAGACGACGCCGTCGGCGCTCGCGTCGCGCACGCGCCGCCGCGACGTGCTCATGCCGCGCCAACTCGCGATGTACCTCTGCACCCGCTACACGGACGCCTCGCTCCAGCGCATCGCGCAGCTCTTCGGGCGCAACCACCCGTCGGTGGCCAACGCGGTGCGCGCCGTCGAGCGCGGCCTGCTCGAACGCGCGCCGCTCCGTTACAAGGTCGAAGCGCTGATCGCGCGTCTCGACACGCTCTCGGGCAAGCCGTCGAAGCCCGCGAAGCGCTGAACCATCGCGGCTCAGGGGCTCGTGCGATCCGCGCTGAGCTCCGCGCCGAAGCGATCGAGCGCGAGCCCCTTGTACTCGGCGCGGAAACCGGCCTGCTCGAAGGCGCTGCGCAGCGGCGAAGCGAGCGCGGGCTCGCCGTCGATGCGCTCGATCCGCAACGCGCGTCGGCGGCGATCGGCGAGCAGGCCGCGCAGCGCGCCCGCCGCCAGCGCCACCGCTTCGGTTCCGCCCGCGGCCGGGAAGCTCAGCAGCTGGCGGCCGCTGCGGTCGAGATGGAGCGCGAGTTCCCCGTCCGCGAGCACGACGCTCGCCCCGGCATTGCGACGTGGCTGCCCCGCATCCTGGTTACGCGACGCAGGCCACGGCAACACGGCGCCGTAGGCGTTGGCCGGATCGGTCGCGGCGAGCATCATGACCTCGGGCGTCTGCGACCCGGCCGCTCCGTCTCCCCGCTCGCGCGCCGCACGGAGTTGGTCGACGGCGCCGGCGAACGCGAACTGCGCGCCGCCGAGGCCGTCCACGAAGTGACCGCGGCGGATCTTGCCCGCCTCTTCCATTGCGCGCAGCACCGGATACAACGCCGAGAAGCCACCCGCGATCGACTCGGCGGCGAGCGCGTCGCGCGCGACGACGCCCCACCGATCGAGAAGCACGAGCGCCCGTGCGTGCGCGCGTCGCGTCGGATCCGCCGGCGCCGGCGCGAGCTGTGCGACCAGCGACCAGCGTCCCGCCGCCGGCGACGGAGCATGTTTGCCCGGTCGCCGCTTCTCGGCGCGCGCCGCGAGAGCGCGCAACGGGTTGAATGTGTCGTTCGTGACGAGACCCGCCCACACGAGATCCCAGAGCGCGTCGAACGCCTGGCGTTCGGTGGCGGGACCGGCGATCGCGAGCAGCTCGGCGAAGAACGAGGCGCCGCGCCGTTCGAGGTGATCGAGCATCGCGCGATGCAGCGCACCCAGCTCGGCGGGAACTTCGGGGACCTCGACCAGCAGGCCCGCGCGCGCGCGGCGGTACAATGCGACCCGACCGTCGCGTTCGCCGAGCGCGCCGCAGCCGACCCAGACCAGCTTCCCGAGCGCGCCGCGTTCATCGAGCATACGCGGGTCGAAGTCGCGCACACGCGCCGGCAGGATCATCCGTTCGAGATCCGAGAACGGCAGCGGCACGCCTTCGAGTTGCGCAAGCGCTTCGTCGAGCCGGCGTTCGCCGGCGTGCCCCGCGCCGATGCCGTGCCACGCCGGCAGGAAGCGCGCGAGCACGCGCGCCTCGACCGCCGCGACCTCGCCGCGCAGCTTCGCCATCGTGCGGCGGCGGATCCGGCGCAACACTTCGGCGTCGCACCATTCGCGCTCGCGACCGCCCGGGCGGAACTCGCCCGAGAGCAGCCGCCCGCGCGCCTCGAGCAGTCCCAGCGCCACTTCGGCTTGCGCCGGCAGCAGATCGAAGCGGCGCGCGAGCTGCGCCGCGGCGAACGGCGCGTGCGTGCGCGCATAGCGCAGTAGCAGTTGTTCCATCGGCTCGACCGTCGCTTCGAGCAGCGCGCTCGCGAGACCGGCGGGCGGCACGCAGCCGAGCGCGTCGCGGTAGAGCGCGGCGTCTTCGGCCGCGATCCATCGCGACTCGCCGGCGATGCGCATCGCCACGACGCGGCGTCGCGACTCGAGTTCGCGCAGCCATTCCGCCGGATCGACCTCGCAGCGCAGCGCCAGCTCGCCGGTCGTGAGATCGCCGACGCGGCGCAGGAGATCCACCAGCGAATCCGGGTGCGAGACGCGCATCGCTTCGGCGCGTCCCTGCAGCTCGTCTTCCACTTCTTCGAGCGCGCGCGCGTCGAGCAGGTCGCGCAGCTGCTCCTGGCCGAGCAGGTCACGCAGCATGTTGCGATCGAGCTGAAGCGCCTGCGCGCGGCGCTCGGCCGCGGGCGAATCGCCCTGATACAGATAGGCAGCCGTGTACGCGAACACGAGCGAGCGCGCGAACGGCGACGCGAGCTGTGTCTCGGCTTGATCGACGCGCACCTCGCGCGCGCGGATGCGCCGCAGCAGCTCGACGAGGCCCGGCATGTCGAAGACGTCCTGCAGGCAGCTGCGGTAGGTCTCGAGCACGATCGGGAAACTCGGGAACTGACGCGCGACGGCGAGCAGGTTCTGCGACTTGAGCCGCTGCACCCAGAGTGGAGTGCGCGAACCCGGCCGGCGCCGCGGCAACAGCAACGCGCGCGCCGCGTTCTCCCGAAAGTTGGCCGCGAAGAGCGCCGAGTTCCCGAGCTGCGCGACGACCAGGTCTTCGATGAGTTCGGGATCGGGCAGCAGCGCGTCCACGTCGGGCAGCACGTCGGCGTCGGCGAAGCGCAGCACGATGCCGTCGTCGCTCGACACGGCCTGGACTTCGTAACCGGATTCGGCGGAGAGTTGCGCTTCGAGCGCCAGCGCCCACGGCGTGTGCACGCGCGCGCCGAACGGCGAGAGAATGCAGACGCGCCAGTCGCCGAGTTCGTCGCGGAAGCGCTCGATCGTGATGGCGCGGTCGGTGGGCAGCGCGCCGGTGGCTTCGCGCTGTTCGTGCAGG
>JAGSPS010000341.1 GCA_018262315.1 Deltaproteobacteria bacterium
AGCAGCGCGATGAAGCTCGGCGTCACGATCTTCGCGACCGATCGCTCGATGAGTCCCGTCGAGGTCGCGCGCGAGGCCGAGGCGCGTGGCTTCCATTCTTTGTACGTCCCCGAGCACACGCACATCCCGGTGAGCCGCCGCACGCCGCCGCCCACCGGCGAAGTGGTGCTCGCCGAGGAATACAAGCGCACGCTCGATCCGTGGGTCGCGCTCGGCGCCGCCGCGGCGGTGACCTCGCGCATCCGGCTCGGCACCGGCATCGCGCTGGTGGCGCAGCACGACGCGATCGCGCTCGCCAAGCAGGTGGCGACACTCGACTGGCTCTCGGGCGGGCGCGCGGTGGTCGGTGTCGGCTACGGCTGGAACGTCGAAGAAATGGAAGACCACGATATCGACGCCAAGCGGCGCCGCGCGCGCGTGCGCGAGGTGATGCTCGCGATGGAAGCGTTGTGGGCGCACGAGGTGGCGACGTTCGCGGGCGAGCACGTGCACTTCGAAGCGAGCTGGCAGTGGCCGAAGCCTGTGCAACAGCCGCGCCCGCCGGTGCTGATCGGCGGCGCCGCGGGACCAATACTCTTCGAGCACATCGCCGAGTTCGGCGACGGCTGGATCCCGATCGGCGGCGCCGGCATGCGCGAGGCGCTGCCCGACCTGCGCGCCGCATTCGAAGCGCGCAACCGCGACCCGTCGTCGCTGCACCTCGTTCCGATGGGCGTACTGCCCAGCCGCGAGAAACTCGACTACTTCGCCGCCGCGGGCGTCACCGAAGCGGTACTGCGGCTGCCCTCGGCGCCGCGCGACGACGTGCTGCCGGTGCTCGACGCCTTCGCGCGCTTCCTGTTGACTTGGGGACGTTCCTGAAGGCAACAAAGTCAACACGAGCAGGAACGTCCCCAAGTCACGCTATTGCTTCAGCTCCTTCGCGAAGAGCTGCTTGGCTCGCTCCCAGGCGTCCTTTGCCGACGGCTCGTGGTAGGTGGCGCGCTGGTCGCAGAAGAAGCCGTGGTCGGCGGCGGGGTAGACGATGACCTCGTGCTCCACGCTGTGTTCGCGCAGTGCGGCGCGGATCTGCTCCACCTGCGAACTCGGGATCATCGTGTCCTTGCCGCCGAAGAGACACAGGATGTGGCCACGGATCTTGTGGGTGCGCTGGATCGGCGACGGCTGGCCACCGGGGCCCTGCTCGGCCGCGATGCCTCCGCCGTAGAAGCTGACCGCCGCGACGACGTCCGTCTCGGCCGCGGTGAGATAGGCCATGTGCCCACCGATGCAGAAGCCGATGCAGCCGATGCGGTCGCCGCGCACCTCGGGGCGCTCGCGCAGGAACGCGACGGCGGCCTGCGCGTCGGCGATCATCTGGTCGGCGCGCAACGCGCCCAGCTCTTTCATCCCGGCCGCCATGCCCTTTTCGTCGTAACCGACCTCGATGTTCGGCGCCGTGCGGTGGAAGAAGTTCGGCGCGAGCGCGACGTAGCCTTCCTTCGCGAGTCGCCCCGCGACGTCGCGGATGTGCGAGTTCACGCCGAAGATCTCCATCCAGACGATCACCGCGGGATGGCGGCCCGCGTCCTGACCGGTTCCAGAGGGCTTCGCGGTCGGCCCGGCCAGGTAGACGGGCATCCGGCTGCTGCCGACGGGAATCGACAGGCGCTCGATCGTGATGCTCACGGGTTCCCTCCTCTTACACTCGTTTGCCAAACGCGGCGACGCGCTCGCACCATTCGCGACGCGACCGGCGCGGATCGCGCGCCGGCGGAAACGGGTGATCGGTGACCGAGACCGCGTCGAAGCCGGCGACCCCTGCGGCACGCGCCATCTCGGCGATCGCCACCGGGCCGACGAACTCGGCGCCCTCGACGACGCGATCGGTCGGGAGTTGCAGGGCGAAGTGCACGGTCGACTGGCTCCAGGTGGAACGGCGCCGCATGGTAGCTGCGCCGGGACGGGCGAGGTCGGGTCGACCAGGCGAGGCGGGCGGTCGCACGGAATTTCCGGATGTCACCGCCGCTCGTGGCGAAGCGCAACACGCGATACCGTGCCGGGCGCGCGGGCCTGCGCCTCGCGGGGCACAGCTTCTGCATCCGCGAGCGGACGCGGACCGGCGCTCAATTTGAATCCCCAAGTCGGAGGATCCGATGGCTGATTTCCTGTCGATGTATTCGATCCAGCACTGGCTCGAATCGTGCCCGCAGGGCTATCTGGGCGGGAGCGAGTACGGACATCTCCCGGGCGAGAAGGAGCCCGATCTGCTCGTCACCGACGCGACGATCCGCGAGCAGGCGATCGGCGTGACGGTGCAACTCGTGGTCGGCGAGCGCTGCGCACTGGCCGCCTCCTCGGGCCTGATCAACGCCGCACCCGACGAGGCGAGCAAGCGCTACCTCGCGACCCAGACCCTAGACGAGGCGCGTCACGTCGAAGTCTTCACGCAGCGCCTCTACGACCTCGGGGTCAGGAAGGCCGAACTCGAGGATGTGATCGGGCAGCGCGCCAACCCGAACCTGGTGAAGTTCGCCGAGATCCTACTCGAGAAGGTGGACAAGAAGGATTTCGTCGCGGGCGTCGTCGGCCAGAACATCGTGCTCGAGGGCATGGCGTTCACCGTGTTCGAGATGATGTACGCGGGCAACGAAGGCGTGAATCCGAAGTTCGCCCACACCCTCTCGGGAACGATCGCCGACGAGCGGCGCCACGTCGGCTTCGGCGAGAACCGCATCGGCTCGCTGATCCGCGAGAATCCCGGGCGCAAGCCGGAGATCGAGCGCATGCAGCGCGACATGTCGTACTGGATGCTGGCGACCTTCGCCGACTCGTTCCGCAACCAGCCCCCGCGCGAGGAACTGCGCACGCTGCGCGAGAGCGTCGGGGGATACGGCGCGCCGAAGGCCAAGTGGCACGGCGCCGACCTCGGCAATCTCGAACCCGATGAGATGGAGCGGCTGCTCGCGGACACGGTGCTGAAGGAGTTCAAGATCCGGCTCGGGCGCATCGGGATCGAATACCAGACACCGGCGCGACCGTGAGTGCGGGTGCGGACGACGCGACGGTGACGTCGCTCGAGGTGCACGGCCTCTCGCACGACGCGTTCCTCGAGGAGGTGCATTCCTTCGAGTTCTGGTTCCAGTCGGTGCAGGGCTACCTCGCCGGAACGAGCTACGGCCATCGTCCCGGCGTCGCAGCCGCACCGCTCTCGGAGTCCGAGCGAGAGAGACTCGTCACCGTGCTGTGCAGCTACTGCATCGGCGAGACGGCCGCGCTCGACGGCGCGAGCGGCCTGATCGGGTTCGCACCGAACCGACTCACCAAGGTGTTCCTGGCGACGCAGGTGGTCGACGAGGGCCGTCACCTCGAAGTGCTGCTGCACCGGCTGCGCGAACTCGGCGTCGCCAGGCCCGAAACGGAGATCGAGAAGCGTGCGAGCCCGGCGCTGCTGCACTTCAAGCGACGCCTGCTCGAACTGGTCGCGGGCCGCGACTGGGAGGCCGCGCTGTTCGCGCAGAACGTGATCCTC
>JAGSPS010000107.1 GCA_018262315.1 Deltaproteobacteria bacterium
GGGGCTCGGCCCAGGCCGGCCGGTCGCGGTCGGGCCAGACCTCGCGCTCGCATGCATCGCATACGGCTGTGTCGGGTGTCTCGCGCAATCGTTCGATGTCGATGAAGCCCTTGCAACGCGCGCAGCTTCCGTAGCGGCCGCGCCCGATGGCGGCGAGCGCACGCTCGAGCACATCGAGGCGTGCGGTTCGCAGCTCGCGCAGCTCGTCGTCGAGGAACACCGTGAGGCCGGCGACGGCCAGGCTCCAGTCCTGCTGCGGCGGGAGCGGCCTCGGATTGCGCTCCACCGCGCCTGCGGCCTCGACCTTGCGCTCCCGGTTTTCCTCGACGATCTCGCGGTACTCGTTCTCGAGATCGACGCGCAGCTCGTGCAGCTCGGCGGCGCGCGCATCGGGCGCGTCCGCGAGCGGCGCGCCACCCACATCCTCCTCGCGGAGCCGCCGGGCACGCGCACCCAGCAGCTCGCGCTTCTGGGCGAGCGGGAGCACGTCGCACTCGACGAGTCCGACGCAGCGCGCGAGCTGCTTCGCGTCGCAAAGCTCCTCGAGGATCTGCGCACCCCCTTTGCGATTGCCCGCGAACTCCGAGGCATCCACCTCGAGCAGGCGCAAATGACCGCAGCGGTGGAAGTGATGCTTCATCGCGCTTCCTCCCATGGAGCCGATCGCGTCACACGGCCCCACCAGACTGCAACGCCCATGCCGTCGCTCGATCTTCGACCGGTCGATGCGATCGCCTCCGCCCCACCTCACGCCGCGCTTCTCGCCGCAGCCTATGAGGCATTGCGCACCAGCGTCTGCGTCGGGCTAGTGCATGCGACCACAGTGGTTCGGCTTGCGACGGCGAGCAAGCGGATCGCTGGATGGCTTCTGTTCAGAATGCCGGGAACAGCGCTTGCGCGTTGCCCCGATCGACCGCGGCGTGGCCGCTTGCGTCGAGCGGCTCGTAGGCGTCGAGTTGTCCGGTGAAGTAGGCGACGGCCGGGGTCGGCGCGTAGGGCCAGTCGCTGCCGAATAGCACGCGTCCTGGCTTCGCGAAGGCGAGCAGACTCGGAAGCGCAGCCGGAGAACCGGACAGCGCGGTGTCGAAGTAGAAGCTGCGGAGGTCTTCGAGCAGCTCGACGGGAGACCGCCCGCCCTCTGCGAGGAGCGCCGCCATCAGTCGATGGCTCGCGTACGGCAGGAAGCCGCCGGCGTGGGCGAGGATGATCTTCAGGTTCGCATGGCGCCGCACCGCACCGCTCTGGACCAGCCGGTAGGCGGCGCGCGTGGTGTCGAGCAGGAAGTCCGCGGCGAACGGCGGCACGCCCGGGACCGGCGGACCCGGCAGCGTCGAGGGGTGCACGAACACCACGGCGTGACGCCGGTCGAGTTCGGCGAGCAGCGGGTCGTCGTCCGGCTCGCCCAGGTAGCGGCCATGCGTGTTCGCCAGCAGGATCACGCCGGAGGCGCCGAGCACGTCGAACGCGTGGGCGACCTCCTCGAGCGCGCCGTCGACGTCGGGCAGCGTGAGCGTCGCGAAGAATCCGAAGCGATCGGGATGATCGCGAACGACGGTGGCCGCGAACTCGTTGACGGTGCGCGCCATCGCGCGCGCTTCGGCGTCGTCGCGCCGGGCCGCGTCGAGGCGCACGCCCGGCGTCGACACCGACAGCACCGCCGTCGCGATGTCGTGCGTCTCCATCACGCGCAGCGCCGCTTCGACCGACCACTCCGGCAGCGGCCGTCCGCCTGCGTCGTGGACGCCCTTCGAGCGCAGCCACGCTGCGTACGCCGGCGGCACCACGTGCTGGTGTACGTCGATACGACGATGAGCACTCATGCGCTCACACCGAGTGGGCGACCCAGGAGCTTCGCCAGCGCGCTCATCTCGCACGGCAGCTCGGGAGCGGCGGCGGCGAGATCGACGACGCCGACGTCGGTGACGACGCCGGTTCGCGCGGCGTTCTCGTGGCGGAAGGTGCAGCGCCTCATCGCAGCGTCTCCTTGCGTGCTACCACGGCAGCGAATCGCCGAGGCCATGGAGCAGCTTCTCGCTGACGTCGCTCGCCTGGTGCACGTGCTTGGGCGGCGAATGGAAGGTCGCATAGGGCCGCAGGCGCAGGACGACGCGGCCTTCACGGCGCGCGCCTTCGGCGACCATCGGGCGCACCGACTCGGGCATCGGCTTGCCCGCCATCACGGCCGCGATGCGCAGCATCAGGTCGATGACGGCCTCGGGCTCGGTCTCCACCTGGGCGTCGCAGTAGACGACCACATAGGTCGGCGGCCACTGCTCGTCGAGCACGCAGAGCGACACCTTTCCAAGCCGCGCAACCGCCTTCGTCTTGGCGCGCGCTCCCATCGTCGACACCAGGACGTCGTCGCCGTCCATCACGTAGTAGACGATCGACTGTGCCGGCCCGTCGTGCTTGCGGCCATAGCCAAACACCGCGGTGCGGTGCTCGCGCACGAACTCGCGGCGCTCTTCGCGATTCATCGGGAGTCCCTCCTCTGGCGATGGGCGCGCTTTCGAAGCGGAGTCGCCGGCGCGTTGGCGAGTGCGGCGCGCAACGCCTCGCGCAGCGGCGTCGGGCTCAGCTGCCAGCGCGCGGCCAGGTCCTCGGCCCGCAGTTTCGTCCCAGGCGGGAACTCGCCGGGGAGAATCGCGTTGCGCAGCCGGCGCAGGGCCCAGTCGCTGCGGGTCTCGGGGGCGGATTCGGCCATGCGGGCTGGGTAGCCTGGCCTCTCGCTAGAATCGATAGCCCATGGATTTCGTGCCTCGGAGTGCGGGCGGAACTCGCTTCGGGAGGGAAGCGCAGCCGTCAGGCGCGACCCGATCGCCGCCGCGCCAGGGCGAGCAGGCCGGCAATCGCCGTAGTGCTTGCGAGCGCCGCGTGCGGCTCGGGCGCGGCTACCACGCCGTACGCGTCCACGTACACGTTTCCCGCCGCCGAGGGCGAGTGGATCTCGAGCGACGCGGAGCGGATTGCGAAGCGCGCGAAGTCGGGGCGCGTCGCGGGCAGCGCGTCGCTCGCGAGCGCGCTGTCGCCCGTATCGGCGAGACGCAGCCGATACGACTCGCGGACGCCGTCGGGCAGCGCGTCGAACGGCGGTCCGTCGAGACCGTCCGCAGCGCTCGCCTCGAAGTCGACGATGTCCCAGCCAAGGACGCCATTCTCGACGTGCACGCTGCCGCCCGGGCTGGTCGCGGAGATCGCGGGACCCACGCCGATCGACACCTCGAAGCCGGTCACCGCATTCGGATAGTCGCCGAGGCTCGGGTCGAGCGGCGTCGCGTCGGGCGCCTCGGGGTCGTAGGAGAAGCGGCCCTCGACCGGCGCTCCGACCGGCGCGGTCGAGTAGAGCAGGGGATCGACCAGGCTGACGGTTCCGGCGAATGCGACCTCGATCGGCTGGCAGGCGGGTACCGACGGCGCCGCGCACGCGCCCGACACGGCGTCGCAGGCGTCGCGCGTACACGCGATCGCGTCGTCGCAACTGCAGGCGAGACACTGCGTGAGGCCGCTGTCCGGTGCATAGGCGTTGCGCGGGCATTCGCCGCAGGCGGCCGCTCCGCTGCTCGCGGAGAAGCGACCGGCGGGGCAGGGCGCGCATGCCTGCGACGAGTTCGCGCCGACCTCCGCGGAAAAGGTGCCGGCGCTGCACTCGGTACAGGCGGTCGCGCCGAGCACTTCGCTGTAGCGGCCGGCGGCGCACGGCTGGCACCTGACACTCGAATGCGCCGTAGATGTCCGAGAAGCGCCCGGGCTCGCAGAGCGTGCACGCGATCGTGCCCGGCTGCGAGGCGTAGCTTCCGATCGCGCAGTCCTGGCAGGAGGAGGCTCCGGCGTCGGCGGTGAAGGTTCCGATCGCGCAGGGCTCGCAGAAGGACGCGCCCTCGTTCGCGGCGAAGGTGCCGGGATCGCAGAGCGTGCACGGCGCGATGCCGTTGAAGCCAAACGAACCCACTGGGCACGGCGCGTCGCCGGCTCGTGCCGCGCCGAACGCAATCGAGAGGATCAAGAACGGCACGGTGAGTGTCGCGATGAGGCGCAAGTAGAATCCTCCTGCCCCGAGCGGGCGCGGCAGCATGCCACGGGCGCCGGCAGGATCCACCGGCACGCGCGGCCCTATCATCGACCCATGGCCGAAGTGCCGGGATCGGCACGGTCGGCACGTCGGAGGGAAGGGCTCCCTTCGCGGCGTCATCGAACCCGTCGTCGCCGGTCGTCGGCGCCAGCAGGATCGGGGGCCAGCAGATGGCACTTCGCACCGTCGCCTCGCCGCGCGCGGCGCCCGGCGAGCCGCTCGATACCTACTGGAACGCGAGCCCGGAGCAGTTGCTCGCCGCGCTTCACAGCGCGGCGCCCGGACTGACATCAGCGGAAGCCGAAGCGCGGCTGCAACGGTACGGACCCAATTCCCTCGAAGCGCGCGAGCGCCACACCGCGCTGGCCCTGCTGTTCAATCAGTTCCGGAGCCCGCTGATCCTCATCTTGGTGTTTGCCGCCACGGTGTCGGCCTTCGTGGGCGAGTGGATCGACGCCGGCATCGTCATCGCGATCGTCGTCGGCAGCGCGGTCCTGGGCTTCTGGCAGGAATTCAGCGCGGGCAACGCGGTCGCCCGGTTGCGGTCGCAGGTCACCCTCAAGGCCAATGTGCTGCGCGACGGGCGGTCGCAGTCGGTGCCGGCCGAAGCGATCGTGCCGGGCGACGTCGTACTCCTCTCCGCGGGCAGTCTGATTCCGGCCGACGCCGTGGTGCTCGAGGCGCGGGACTTCTTCGTCAACCAGGCCGTGCTCACCGGAGAGACCTTTCCGGTGGAGAAGACCGCTGCCAGAGCGCCGGCGGATGCGAGCCTGGCTCAGCGCACCAACGCGGTCTTCATGGGCACCAACGTGGGCAGTGGCACCGCGCAGGTGCTGGTGGTGAAGACCGGCGCGGACACGGCCTTCGGCCAGATCGCCGAGCGCCTGACGCTGCGCCCGCCCGAGACCGAGTTCGAGAGCGGCATCCGCCGCTTCGGCTACCTGCTGACGCAGGTGATGACGGCGCTGGTGTTGGTGGTCTTCGCCGTCAACGTCTTCTCCTCCAAGCCGCCGGTGGACTCGCTGCTGTTCGCGATCGCACTGGCGGTGGGTCTCGCTCCCGAGCTGCTGCCGGCGATCATCAGCGTCAACCTCGCCAAAGGCGCGCAGCACATGGCCAAGCACGGCGTCATCGTGCGCACGCTGAACGCCATCGAGAATCTCGGAAGCATGGACGTGCTGTGCACCGACAAGACCGGCACGCTGACCGCCGGCGTCGTACAGCTCGACGGCGCCTTTGGCGCGGACGGCCAGGCCTCGCCCGATGTGCTGCGCGCCGCCTTCCTGAATGCGAGCTTCCAGTCGGGTCTGCAGAATCCGCTCGACGACGCGATCGTGGGGAAGGGTGCCGAGCAAAACCTGACGGCCCTGCCCGAGCGCAAGGTCGACGAGATCCCCTACGACTTCGTGCGCAAGCGCTTGAGCGTCGTGGTGGCCGGGCCCGAGGGGCGGCAGCGACTGATCACCAAGGGCGCCCTGGATGGCGTCCTCTCCGCGTGTACCGAAGTGCAGGTGGGGCCATCGGCGCAGCCACTGACCGACGCCGTACACGAGCAGATCCAACAGCACTACGCTGAATGGAGTCGGCAGGGATTCCGCGTGCTGGGCGTGGCCACGCGCGATCTGCCGCCGCAGGCGCGCTACGCGCGCAGCGACGAGAAGGACCTCGTCTTCAGCGGCTTCCTGCTCTTCCTCGACCCGCCCAAGCCGGGCGCGACCGAGGCCATCGCCGACCTGGCCCGGCTGGGCGTGCAGCTGAAGATCATCACCGGCGACAACCGCCTGGTCGCCAGCCACGTCGCCGAGCTGGTGGCGCTGCCGGTGCACGGTCTGCTCACGGGAGCGCAGATCAACGAACTGCGCGACGAGGCCCTCTGGCATGCCGCTGAGCGCACCACGCTGTTCGCGGAGGTCGATCCCAACCAGAAGGAACGCATCATCCTGGCGCTGCGCAAGATGGGGCACGTCGTCGGCTATCTGGGGGACGGCATCAACGATGCGCCCGCCCTGCACGCCGCCGACGTGGGAATCTCGGTGGACTCCGCCGTGGACGTGGCCAAGGAGGCCGCCGACTTCGTGCTGCTGGAATCGGGGCTCGACGTGCTGCGCGAGGGCATCGAAGAAGGACGCGTGACCTTCGCCAATACGCTCAAGTACGTCTTCACCACCACCAGCGCCAACTTCGGCAACATGTTCAGCATGGCGGGGGCGTCGCTGTTCCTGCCGTTCCTGCCGCTGCTGGCCAAGCAGATCCTGCTCAACAACTTCCTGTCCGACATTCCCGGCATGACCATCGCCGGCGACAGCGTGGACCGCGAGCTGGTCGAGAAGCCGCGCCGCTGGGACATCCGCTTCATCCGAAACTTCATGATCCTGTTCGGGCTGGTGAGCTCCGTTTTCGACTACCTCACCTTCGGTGTCCTGATCCTGGTGATCCACGCGACGCCCGAAGTGTTTCGCACCGCATGGTTCATCGAGTCGTTGCTGACGGAGTTGGTCATTGCGCTCGTCGTGCGCACGCGCCGGCCCTTCTACCGCAGCCGGCCCGGCCGCTGGCTGCTGCTCTCGACGATCGCCGTGACGCTCGTGACGTTCGCGCTGCCGTACCTGCCGCTCAGCGGCTACCTGGGCTTCGTGCCGCTCCCGCCTTCGCTGCTGGCGATGGTGGTGGCGATCACCGCCGGCTACGTGCTGGCCTCGGAGTTCGCGAAGAAACAGTTCTACAAACGGTTCAGCTAGCCGCATTCGGGATCCGACCGGACAAAGGGGACGGTCCTCGACGTGGACTGGCATGGGACTTCAGGGACACACCTCGGCGATGCGTGTCCCTCGAGTCCTCGTCCAGGTCACTTGGAGGACCGTCCCCTTTCTCCGCGCTCGATCGCGTGTCCTACGCGATCCGCTTCGTGAAGGTCTGCACGGCGAGGGCGAGGGTCACGGCGCCGAACAGCGCGATCGCCGCGACCTCGTCGAGCAGGCTCGAGAGCGGCGCGCCCTTCAGAAGGATGCCGCGCGTGATGCGGAGGAAGTGCGTCAGCGGGAGCACGCTGCCGATCCACTGCGCCGGCTCCGGCATCGCGTCGAAGGGGAACATGAAGCCCGAGAGCAGCATCGACGGCAGGAAGAAGAAGAAGGCCATCTGCACCGCCTGGAACTGCGTGCGCGCCGGCGCCGAGATCACCAGGCCGAGCGTCAGCATCGCGCCGACGAAGACGGCCGCGCCGAGCGCCAGCTCGACGAGCGACCCGTGGATCGGCACGTCGAAGATCCACGCGCCGAGCGCCAGCACGAGCGCCACCTGGATCTGCCCCACGATCAGGTAGGGGATCACCTTCCCCACCATCAGCTCGCTGCGCCGCACGGGCGTCGCGATCAGGAACTCGAAGGTGCCGCGCTCGCGCTCGCGCACCACCGCGAGCGCCGTCATCAGCATCATCGTCATGGTGAGGATCACGCCGACGAGCCCCGGCACGATGAACACCGGAGTGCGACGCTCCGGGTTGTAGAACGGCACCACTGCGATGCGCAGCGGCGAGGCGCGCACGGCGTCTTCGCGGACCCCGAAGAGAGCGCGGTCGGCGGGCGGCAGCCGCCGCGCGACGCTCGCTTCGCCGGGCACGAGGAACGGTTGCGCGCGCAACGCGATCGCGTTGCCGAGCCCCTCGCCGGCCGCGGCCACCGCCGCCGCGACGGTCGGGTTGCTCGCGTCGGCGAGGATCGAGATCTCGGCGCCGCGACCGCGATACAGCCGCCGGTCGAGATCCGGCGGGATCACGACGACCGCGCCCACCTCGCTCGCGGCGAGCAGACCGGTCGCCTCCGCCTCGCTCTTCGGTGCCCGAACCGGGCGGAAGGTCTGGGTCGCGGCGAGTTCGCCGACGAGCTGTCGCGAGAGCGCGCTCTGGGCTTGATCGACGACGCCGGTCGGGATATGACGCACGTCGAGGTTGATCGCGTAGCCGAAGAGCAGGAGCTGGAGCGAGGGGATCCCGACGATGAAGCCGAGCGAGAGCCGGTCGCGCACCAGTTGGAGCAGCTCCTTGCGCGCGACGGCGATGACGCGCCAGAGCGAGAGCAACGCGCGCGACGGCCGTTCGCTCACGAGACGCGCTCCGCCGCGTCCGGCGCTTCGGCGAGGCGCTCGCCGCGCAGCAGCGCGACGAAGACGTCCTCGAGTGCCGCGCTGCCGGGCGCGGCGGCGGCGCCTGCGAAGCCGGCGTGCTCGAGGCGCCTGCGCAGCAGCTCCGCGGCGACTTCCGCGGGCGGCGCATCCGGAGCGAGCAGCACGTGCGCGCTGTCACCGAGCTGCGTGATGCTCGCGACCTCGGGCGCCTTCGCGAGTTGCGCGATCGCTGCCTCGATACGATCGACGCGACACTCGACGACGCGGCCGTGTAGTGCGCCGAGCAGCGCGGCAGGTGTCCCGAGCGCGGCGCGTCGCCCGTCGCGCAGCACGCAGAGCCGGT
The DNA here is from genome assembly GCA_018262315.1 of Deltaproteobacteria bacterium. Taxonomy (GTDB): domain Bacteria; phylum Myxococcota_A; class UBA9160; order UBA9160; family PR03; genus PR03. The sequence goes on from JAGSPS010000107.1 coordinate 8,535, forward strand.
GGCAGCGTACGGCCTCGTCCATGTAGTGCGTCGAGACCAGGATCGTGGTGCCGCCGGCCGCGAGTTCGAAGAGGCGCTCCCAGAACGAACGCCGGCTCTGCGGATCGACGCCCGCGGTGGGCTCGTCGAGCACCAGCAGCAGCGGCTCGTGCACGGTGGCGACCGCGAGCGCGAGGCGCTGTTTCCAGCCGCCCGAGAGCGCTCCCGCGCGCCGGCGCCGGAATGGATCGAGCGCGTGCGCGGCGATCACCAGATCGAGTCGCGCGCGCAGCCGCCGACCGAACAGGCCGAAGACCTCCCCGGCGAAGCGCAGGTTCTCTTCGACGGTGAGTTCCTCGTAGAGCGAGAAACGCTGCGTCATGTAGCCGACCGACGGCCGCAGCCGTTCCGCGTCGCGCGGCATCTCCCAGCCGAGCACGCGGGCCTGGCCGGCGCTCGGGAGCAGCAAGCCGAGCAGCATCCGCATCAGCGTGGACTTGCCGGAGCCGTTCGGACCGAGGAAACCGAAGACTTCGCCGCGCGCGACGGCGAGATCGATGCCGTCCACCGCTACGGTGTCGCCGAAGCGCCGCGTGAGCGCGTGCGTCTCGACGACGGTTTCGCGAGCGTTCAAGGCGTCGGCTCGTCGCTCGCGAGCGGAGGCAGCGCGATGCGCACCTCGGCCGGCGCGCCGGGCCGCAGTTCAATGGGCGCGTCGTCGATCTCGACGCGTCCCTGGTAGACGAGGTGGATGCGCTCGCGCTCGGTGAGCGCGTAGTGTGGCGTGAACGACGCCTCGCGTCCGAGATCGAGCAGATGGCCGTGCAACGTGCTCGGGATGCCGTCGATGCGGATCGTCGCGAGCGTCCCGGGGTGGACGCGCGCGAAGGCTCGTTCTGGCACCCAGACGCGCACCCACGGCTTGCCGTCGGCGAGCAGCACCGCGACGACCGAGCCCGCCGCGACGCGCTCGCCCGCATCGAAGGGAAGCTGATCCACGGTGCCGGCGACGGGCGCCACGATCGTGGTGTCGTTTACTCGCTTTTGCGCGACGGCCATGCGCGCCATCGCGGAGCGGAGCAGCGCGCTGGCCTCGTCGCGCGCCAGGCGCGCGCGGTCGAGTTGCGCCTCCGACGTCACGCCACTGCCGCGCAGACTCGCAGCACGCCGGTGCTCCTGGAGCGCGACCTCGGTCTGTGTCTGCGCGCCGGCGACCGAGGCGCGTGCGGCGGCGAGATCCGCCTCGCTGAGCAGCGAGTCGAGTCGCACCAGCACGTCGCCGACGCCGACGTGTTGGCCGGGCGCGACAGGGATCGCGAGGATCTGCTCCGACATCGGCGGCGCGACCTCGATCAGCGTCCGCTCGACCGTGCCCAACAGGAGAAGGTCGTCCGGCGGTTCCGTGCAGCGCGCCGCCAGAACGGTCGCGAGCGCGAGCCCGAGCACGGCGCATCGTGCGAGTCGCCGCGCTGCGCGGGGCATTGCGTGGCCTACGAACGTCTCGCGGCGCGGATCCGCCCGAGCGCCAGCAGCGCCACCGCGAGCGCGCCCGCTCCGCCAGCGCCGGGCTCCGGCACCGACGACTCGAAGACGAGCCCGCGCGCGAGCGGGTCCTCGACGTGGCCGTCGAAGCTGCCAAAGAAGTCCGACTCGGCGTTGCCCCATCCGCCGAGGCTGGCGTAGACGTCGAGACTCATCGTGAGCTTCAGGGTCTCGCCGACATTGGCCTCGAAATCGATCCAGTCGAGGAAGAGCGGATCGGCGCCGGTGTCGACGCCCTCGGACCGCCCGACCGACACATCTTCCTGCGTGACCGGAAGGCCGAGTTCGACTTCCGTGGTGCCGCTGTCGAGTATGTGCGCGGCGAAGCCACCGATGTTGTTGGACACCGTCCAGGTGTCGTGGCGGATCAACCGTGCGGTGGGGTCGCCCGGCTGTACGGGGGTCACATCCGAGACCGCGAGGCTCGTCGTGAGATCGAGCGCGATGGCCAGTGCGCCATGCGGGCAGTCGAAGGCGCCGCAGGTCCCTGTCGGCCCGCGCAGCATCAAGATGTCGAAGCCCACCGAGGCGGTCGCGGCGCTGTGGTTCGGGTACGAGCGCCCTCCCACCTCGAGGATCCCGTGCCCGTCGATCACCCAACGCAGTCCTGTGACGAGGTCGCCGTCCGCGAGTCCCGAGTCGCCGGCCTGGATCGTGATCCGCTTTTCGATGCGCATCGAGCTGGTGCCAGCGCCCGAGCTAGCGGGTCCCTGCGAGCCGGCGTCCGCTTCCGCCCATCCACCGAGTTCGTTGCTTCCCGCGTCGGCATAGCCCGTCGTCACGGAAATCGAATGCCCGGCTTCGATCGTGCCGCGCACGGGGCCGAGCCCGCCGAATGACCGGCTGGTGTTGACCCGCTCGCCGTCGGCGTAGAGCCGATCGCGCGTGAACGCCGCGTCATCGTGGTCGCCGTGCAGCCCGAGCAGCGTCTCCGAGTCGTTGTTCGTGACGAGGCCGGGCGCATCCACCGGGAAGCCGTAGTTCGCCGGCGCACCCGCCCGCGAGATCGAGTAGCCGTAGAGTTCGACCTCGGCGCCGTCGAACGCGCGCGCCGGGGCCGGTGCCATTGCGAGCAGGAGCGCTCCGAGCAGGGAGCCAGGAATGCGTCGGATCTCGCTCGCCCACATGGCCGTCCTCCCCGCTGCGGAATCGGGCGCGAGAGCGGCCCGACGGGGGAAGCATACTCCTGCACAGCGAGTCGGGAACCGCGCGCCAGAGCTTCGAAACGGGCGTTTCCGTGGTGCAGGAGCTGCACCACGCGGGTGGTGCGCGAACCCGGGCAGCCGGGACTCACCGCGAACGCGATCGTCATCGCGCCGGGCGCACACTGCGCCCGGCGCCCGCGCCCGGCGCGTGGCGCCTCATCCGCTGGACATCAGGAGCCCCGCGACAGCGCGGGGCTCCCGACCGGCGGCGACCCGCTACGGCGTGGCCGCGAGCACCTTCACGTAGGCCGCGATCGAGGCGAGTTCCTCGTCGGTCACCTTCTTGGTGACGTTCTTGTGCTTCTTGTTGGTGCGGACGTTCTTGGTGATGACAGCTTCGCTGTCCGCAGCCGTGAGCTTGGCAGCGAGTTCGGGCTCGTGGAAGGACTTGGCCTTCGCCGCCTTCCCCTTCTTGGTGTCGGCATTGCCAGTCTCGCCGTGGCAGGCAGCGCAGACATTGTTGAAGAGTTCCTTGCCGTCGGCGGCGGCTACTCTTCCGCTCGTGAGGGCTGCCAGCAGCAGTACCGATGCTCCCAACGCGATCCACTTGCGCACGTCGAATCTCCTTCACTGGTTGACCGTTTCTTGGCAAATCGAGCGGCACTCGAACCACGGTAACGGACCGGACAGCTCGGTCATCGATCTCGCTGGCGCGCGGCGCAGATGCGCGTCCCCTCGCGCGCCTGCGCCCTGCTGCGAACCAGGAGGGCGGGGATCCGCCCATTCCTCCCCCCCGCCGAGATCCGCGCGCAATCACGCTCCCACCGCATTATGATGCGCGCCGGCCTTCACGCTAGTGATTGAGAATAATCTCAGCGCATCGCCGCGCAAATGAGAGGAACCATGCGCACAGACTCGAGGATCGCCCTCATCGGGACGCTCGTGCTCGGGTTCACCGCGGTGTCCGGCCCGGTTGCCGCCCAGTCCCAGGTACCGGCCGTTCAGGAGCAGCAGCGCCCGGTGCAGGGACTTCGCGAAACCGAGCGCGCGGAACGCGCCTTCAAGGCGGCCGAGGAACTTCGCCCGCTCGAGCCGGGCGAACGCGTCACCTACGAGGACATCCTGCGTCATCCAGACGACGTCGAGCTCAACTACCTCTACGCACAGTCGCAGGTTGCGGACGGTGACCTTCGCGGAGCGGCCGCCACGCTCGAGCGCATCCTGATGCTCTCCCCCGATCTCGCGCGCGTCCGGCTTCTGTATGCCGTCGTGCTCTACCGGCTCGACAACCTGAACGAGGCGGAGCGCGAGTTCCGGACCGTCAGTCAGCTTCCGATGTCCGACAGCCTGCGCGACGAGGTGGATCACTACCTCGAGCAGATCGCGCTGCGGCGCAAGACGACGCGCTACTCCGCCACGCTGGGCGGTGGCATGCAGTGGGACAGCAACCGCAACGCCGGCCCCGCCGGCGACCAGGTGCTTTTTCTCGGCACGCCCTTCGATCTCGTCACCGGCAAGAAGGAGAGCGACTTCAGCGGTGTGATGCTCGCCGGCCTGCGCGCACAACACGATCTCG
>JAGSPS010000108.1 GCA_018262315.1 Deltaproteobacteria bacterium
TGCTCTGCTGCGACGTCTCGGAAGAGTGGACGCAGATCGGCCGGCGCTTCTGGGAGAAGGCCGGCGTCGCGCACAAGATCGAGCTGAAGATCGGCCCGGCGCTCGAAACGCTGCGCGCGCTGCCCGACGAGGAACTTTTCGAGCTCGCCTTCATCGACGCCGACAAGCCCGGCTATGCATCCTATTACGAGGAGATCCTCACGCGCCTGCGGCCGAACGGATTGATCCTCGTTGACAACGTGCTGTGGATGGGCAACGTCGTGAAGGCCGATCAGCAGGATCCGCACACGCTCGCGATCCGCGCGTTCAACGATCTGGTGGCGGCGGACGCGCGCGTGGACTGCGTGATGCTCGCGGTCTCGGACGGGCTCACGATCCTGCGCAAGAAGTAGCGGGCTCGAGCGCCGGGTTGGGCTAGCTTGAGCGAATGGTGTCGCCCCTCGATCGAAGCGAGTTCGAGCGCTGGCGTGAACAGGCGCGGAGCGCGGCAGAAACGGCCGCGCTCGCACGGCGCGGAGGGCGACACGAGTGGGCGTGTTTCCTCTCCGAACAAGCTGCGCAGCTCGTCGTGAAGGGCCTTCTGCACGGGCTCGGGCTCGAAGCATGGGGCCACGATCTCACGGTGCTGTGCAGCCGCGCTCGCGAAGCGCTCGGTGCAGGCTGGCCCGCTGCGGCAACCGACGCCGCGGCGCGGCTCTCGCGCCACTACATCCCGACTCGCTATCCGGACGCCCATGCATCAGGTGCGCCGTCGAGTCACTACACCGATGCCGACGCGGCGCAGGCCGGAGAAGACGTGCGCGTGATCGAAGCAGCGGTCGATCGCGCCTGGTCGGAACTCGGAGGGCGGCCGTGAGCCATCCGATCCTGGTGCGCCGCCGCGCGGAGCAGCACGCGCGCATTCGCTGCGCCGCCGATTGGGCGCGCGAACTCGCGAAGCGGCTCGATCTGGTCGCGGTCGTGGTGTTCGGCTCGTCGGCACGCGGCGACTTCAACAAGTGGAGCGACATCGACGTGCTCGTCATCGCGCGCGGACTTCCGCCCGACGCGCGTGCGCGGCTCGCGCTGCTGACCGAAGCCGCGCCGCCGGGCATCCAGCCGGTGGGCTGGATGCCGGACGAGTTCGCCGATCGACGGCGACACAAGGACCCGATCGCGCGCGAATGCGACGCGGTGGGGATCACCGTGCTGGGAGCGCTTCCCCCGCCGGCTGTCGCTTCCTAGCGCCGCCGCGCGATCGCAACGAGCGCGGCGAGCGCCGCGCCCACCTGGAGCGCCGCGCCCGGTTCGGGCACGAACTCCGCGACGATCGTGCGCGACTGGTCCATCGTGACGCCGACCGGGTTCACGGCGGAAGTACTGCCGTCGTTGAAGCGCCAGCGCACGAACGACGCCCCGGATCCGGGCAGCGCCGTGGCCGTCACGGGTGTGCCGGGGGCGTACGAGCCGCCGGCGGGCGCCAGCGTGACGGAGCCGTTGCCGTCCGCGGTCGCGAGGAGCGAATAACGAGTCGCGCCGGGCTCGGGCGGCGTCTGGAAGAGCTTGAAGCTCGCGTCCTCCACGACGTTGGTGCAGGAACCGAGCGTCGCCGGATTGAAGTACGCGCGCCACTTGTAGACGGTATCGGCCAGCAGCCCGCTCCAGATCGCGAAGCAACTGGAACCGCCGTCGCCGAGCGCCGTGCAGCCGCCGCCGGGCTCGAACACCGACGTGTCGGGTATGCCCGGATCTGCGGGGTACAGCTCGAACCAGATCTCGTTGGGGCTCAGACACGAGGTATTGTAGACGTGCGTGATCGTATGGACGGTGGTCTGCGTCAGGTCCTGGGCCGACGGCTCCGGGTAGACGATGCGCGGCCCGGCGTACGGGCCCTGCGTGACGAAGACGCCCTGCCACGCGCCCGACGAGGGGATCCCGTAGCCGTTGTAGTACTGCGGGTGTCCGTCCCATTGCAGCGTCGGCCCGCCTGGATTGTTGTCGAGCACGTTCGCCGCGCCGAGCAGGTAGTCGTTGCTCGCGAAGCCGGAGAGCGCCTGACTCGAAATGATCGGAAACTCGATCGTCAGGATCGCGCCCGGCGGCAGTGGCCAGTAGGGCTGCGTGGCCGGCGGAAACGAGAAGAACTGATTGGAGTAGGGGCTCCCGCCCGGATTCGGAAACGAGCTGTTCGAGTAGGGGTAGAGCCCGATGAACGGCGCGCTCGGGCACGAACCGTCCGTGAGCTGGCTCGGCGACGACGCATTGGCGCCCTTCAGGTAGCAACGCACGGGGTTCGACGGGGTGATCGCGAAGCTGGTGCCGCGCGGCAGCTTCACCTCGGGAATGGCCCACGCTCCGCTGCAGCCGAGCCCGCCGAGCGAGATGCGCGCGTAGTAGACCTGTCCGACCTGCGGCAGCCCGAAGAAGCCGACCCACGTCCACGCCAGATCTTCGATCATGTCGACGAGGTCGATGCCGAGCACACAGCGATGTTGGAGCCGCGAGGCGGATCCGTCGTTCCACACGCCCTGTGCCGAAGCCGATCCGGCGAGCAGGAGCGCGAGGGCGAAAACGAACGAAGCGAGCAGTTTGTGCATGCCGGCAGGATCGTGGGAGGTTTCCCCGCTGTAAAGACCGGTTCGCCCGACCCGGGCCGCCCAACCGTACGGCTGATGCGCGACTCGTGCGCACGACCCGCGCGCAGCGCGACTTCAAGACGGCGGTGCGACGAGCGCCTCCACCTCGGGAAAGCGCTCGGGCTCGGCGGCGCCCGCCGCGATCCATTCGCGCATCGGCGCGAGCGCACAGACCGTGTCCACGTACGCTTGCGACGTCGGCGGCAGCGCCACCGAGTACGACCTGAAGCGCGTCGCGACGGGCGCGAACATCGCGTCGGCGATCGTGAAGCGGCCGAACAGGAACTCGCCATCCCCGCCGTGACGCGCGCGGCATGCTTCGAAGATCGCGATGATGCGCGCGATGTCGGCCTGTACTTCTTGCGACGCCGGCTTCGCGAGTCGTGCGCCCGAGATGCGCAGGTTCATCTGCAGCGCGTTGCGCAGCGCGCCAAAGCCCGCGTGCATCTCGGCGCTGATCGACCGCGCATGCGCGCGCGCGGCCCGCTCGCCGGGCCAGAGGCCGGCGCCCGGCGCCAGCTCGGCCGCGTACTCGCAGATCGCGAGCGAATCCCAGACGGTCACGTCGCCGTCGTGCAGGATCGGCACCTTGCCCGCCGGCGAGTGGCGCAGGATCTGGTCGCGGCTGTCCGGCTGGTAGAGCCCGATCCGCAGCTCCTCGAAGTCGAGGCCCGCCATCCGCAGCGCCAGCCAGGGCCGCAGCGACCAGGACGAGTAATTCTTGTTGCCAATCACCAGGGTGAGGCGAGACACGAGCGGTCCTCCGAGTTTGCAAATGCGAGTAAAGACCAGGATTCGGCGCCGCGCTTTCCGGCGTGCAACTTGACGGGGCACAGGATCTTTAGTTAGTAAGTATTTACTAGATGGAACCCACAACTGTCCCCGCAACCCCCAGCCGCCGCCTCTCTGCCGACGAGCGCCGCGCCCAGATCCTGCGCGAGGCGGCCCAGCTCTTCGGCTCCCACGGTTTCAACGGCACCACCACCCGCGACGTCGCCGCGCAGGTCGGGATCACCGAGGCCGCGCTCTACCGCTACTTCCCGAGCAAGGAAGCGATGTACACCGCGATCCTCGATGAGCGGATGGCGTCGGCCGCACTCCTCGAGCCGGTCGAACCGATCGCCGCGGCGGGTGACGACCGCGCCGTCTTCACCATGCTCGCGCTGACACTGCTGCGCAGCGTCGAGGCCGACCCCTCGATCCTGCGCCTGATCCTCTACTCGGCGCTCGAGGGTCACGAGCTGGCGCGACCCTTCCAGGAGAAGCGCATCCTCCGGTTGCGCGAGTTCCTGACCGCCTACATTGCACGGCGTACGGCCGAGGGCGTGTTCCGCGCGATCGATCCCAAACTCGCCGCCCGCGCATTCACCGGGATGATCGTCGACCACCTGATCGTCAAGCACGTGTTCGGGCAGCGCGAGCAGTATCCGCAGTCGCCCGAGGAAGTCGCCGAGACCTACGTCTCGATCTTCCTCGACGGCGTGCGCAACGCGCCGGCCGGGGCGTCGCGAAGGAGCGGCCGTGGTTGAAGCCACCGTTCCCACCACGCGCTCGCGCGCGCGCATCGGCATGCGCCCGCTGCTGATCGGCGCGGCGGTGCTCGCGATCGCCGCGACCGTCGCCTACTGGGCACTCGTACTGCGCGGCTTCGAGCACACCAACGACGCGTTCGTCGAAGGCCACCTGGTGTTCCTGTCGCCGCGCGTCGGCGGGCAGGTGGCGGAAGTGCTGGTGGAGGAGAACCAGCACGTGGTGCGGGGAGAGACGCTCGTGCGCCTCGATCCCGCCGACTTCGAGGTGCGCGTGGCGCGCGCCCGCGCGGACCTCGACGCCGCCCACAATCGGATCGCGCAGACGCGCGCGTCGGCGGATGCGGCGGCCGCGCAAGTCGCTGCCGTCGAAGCAAAATTGCGCCATGCAGAACAGGAACTCGGGCGCGCGCAGAAGCTATTTGCGAACGGCGTCGCAAGTCGCACCGCGCTCGACACCGCGGTCGCGGCGCACGACGGCGCCGCCGCCGAGCTGCACGCCGCGCACGAACAGGAGCGCGCCGAACGGGCCGCGCTCGGCAACGACGCTCCCGTGCGGCAAGCCGAGGCGATGCTGCGCGAAGCGGAGCTGGCGCTCGCGCATACCGTCGTCACGGCGCCCTTCGACGGCGTGGTGGGCCGCAAGAACGCCGAGGTCGGGGCGAACGTCGCGCCGGGCCAGCCGCTCGTCGCAGTTGCCGAAGACGCCGCGAACTGGGTCACCGCGAACTTCAAGGAAACGCAGATCGAGTCGATGAACGCGGGCGACCGCGCCGAGATCCGCGTCGACGCCTTCCCCGACGCCGTGTTCCACGGTCGTGTCGAATCGATCTCGCCGGCGACCGGCGCCAAGTACGCGCTGCTGCCGCCCGAGAACGCGACGGGCAACTTCACGAAGGTGGTGCAGCGGGTGCCGGTGCGGATCGCGCTCGACGCCGCGGAAGACGACCTCGCGAAGCTCTCCGTCGGTCTCTCGGTCGACGTGCGTGTCCGCGTCCACTGACCTGGCCACCGCGCCCGTAGCCCACCCCGCCGCACTCACGTCGCGCGAGTGGCTGATGATCATCGGCGTGATGCTCGCGGTGATCCTCGAGATCCTCGACACCAGCATCGTCAACGTCGCGCTGCCCACCATGATGGGGAACCTCGGCGCCACCGTGGACGAGATCTCCTGGGTCGCCACCTCCTACATCGTCGCCAACGTGATCGTGATCCCGATGACGAGCTTCTTTGCCGCGCGCTTCGGCCGGCGCCGCTACTTCGTCGGCTCGATCCTGCTCTTCACCTTCGCGTCGTTCCTGTGCGGCTCTGCACGCACGCTGCCGGAGTTGGTGGGGTTCCGCGTGATCCAGGGCCTCGGCGGCGGCGCGCTGCTGGCGCTCGGGCAGTCGATCATGGTCGAGACCTTCCCGCCCGAGCGACAGGGAACCGGGCAGGCAATTTTCGGCGTCGGCGCGATGCTCGGCCCGAGCCTCGGCCCGACGCTCGGCGGCTGGATCACCGACGTGTGGGCGTGGCCGTGGATCTTCTACGTCAACCTGCCGATCGGCATCGCTGCGGCGGTTCTCTGCTGGAGTTACCTGCCGACGCCGCGCGCCGGCACGTTGCGTCGCCCCGAAGGCGTGGACTGGCGCGGCATCGCGCTGCTCGTGGTGGGCATCGCGTCGCTGCAGATCCTGCTCGAGAACGGCCACCGCAACGACTGGTTCGAGAGCGACTTCATCGTCGCGCTCGGCGTTTCGTCGGCGATCGCGCTGGTCTGGTTCACCTGGCATGAGCTCCACACCGAGCACCCGGTCGTCGACCTGCGCGTATTCCGCCACCGCGCGCTGGTGGTGGGCTGCGCCTACGGCATGGCGATGGGGATCGGTCTCTACGGCAGCATCTTCCTGTTCCCGCTCTTCACCCAGAACGTGATGCGCTGGACGTCGTGGCAGTCGGGCATCGCGATCTTGCCTTCGACGCTCTCCACCGCGCTGGTGATGCCGATCGCCGGACTCCTCGTGTGGCGGGTCGGACCGGCGCCGCTGCTCGGAGTGGGCGTCGCGGTGTTCCTCCCCGCGCTGTGGGGCATGAGCCATTGGACCGCGCAGAGCGGCTTCTGGGATCTGTTCTGGCCGCAGATCGGGCGCGGCATGGCGATGGGCCTGATGTTCGTGCCGCTCTCCGTCGCGACGCTGCGGGCGCTGCCGCCGCAGGACGTGTTGCAGGGCGCCGGCCTCTACAACCTGTTCCGCCAGACGGGGGGAAGTCTCGGCATCGCCGTGCTGGCGACGCTGATCGACCATCGCGGCGCGCTGCACCGCGCGCATCTCGCCGAGTCGGTGTCGCCGTTCTCCGAAGTGACGCGACAATACCTCGCGCAGCTCGCCGCCGGCTTGCAGGCGCGCGGCCAGGGCGCCACCGACGCGCTGGCCGGCGCGCACAAGTTGATCGAGCAGATCATCACGCAGCAAGCGACGGTGCTCGCGTTCCGCGACTGCTACCTGGTGATCTTCGCCGTCTTCCTGCTGCTCGCCCCGCTGGTGCCGCTGCTGCGACGCCCCGGCGCGGCCGGCTCTCCGTCTGCCGCAAGCGGAGCGCTCAGCGAGCCGTAGGCGAGCGAAGTTCATCGGGACGCAGCGCCTTGCCATCGCGCTAGTTTGGCGCGCGATGCGCGTTCAGGTCCTCCAACACGTTCCCTTCGAAGGACTCGGTGCGATCGAGCCATGGCTCGCCGTGCGCGACGCGCAAATCGGTTGGACGCGCTTCTTCGAGGACCCGCGCATTCCCGCGCCCGATGCGTACGACTGGCTGATCGTGATGGGCGGCCCGATGAGCGTGAACGACGAAGCGGCGCGGCCGTGGCTGCGCGACGAGAAGCGCGCGATCGCCGCGGCGATCGGCTCGGGCAAGACCGTCCTCGGCGTGTGTCTCGGCGCACAGCTGATCGCGAGCGCGCTCGGCGCGAATGTGAAACCCGGTCGGGAGCGCGAGATCGGCTGGTTCGAGATCGAGCGCGTCGCGGACCCGGCGGCGCATCCGATCGCACGCGCGTTTCCGCCGCGCGCCGAGGCCTTCCACTGGCACGGCGAAACCTTCGAGCTGCCGCCCGGCGCGCTGCACCTGGCGCGCTCCGAGGCGTGCGACGCGCAGGCCTTCGTGCTCGGCCCGCGCGTCGTCGGGATGCAGTTCCACCTCGAGACGACACCCGAAAGCGTCGCCGCTCTCGTGCGCCACTGCCCCGAGGATCTCGGCGCGGGCCGCTACGTCCAGTCGAGCGACCAGATGCTCCGAGACGCAGCTCGCTTCGCGCGGCTGCACGAAGTTCTCGAAGCGATGCTCGACGCGTTGGAAGCCTGAGAGCGCCGCGCCAGGCGACTGACCCAAGATGGGTCATCTCGCGCAGAAGCCGGCGCGTGAGGCGCGGGGGCGGGACGTTCGTCCAGAACGTCCTCGGCGGACGGGCGTCGCAGCTTCGCGTCGAAGCTGCGAGACCGCCTGCGGATTGTTCTGGCCGAACGCCCCGCCCCCGCTACCTGCAATTCGTTCTGGAACATCTGCCGCTGAAGACCGCGCGCCTCGCAGCAACGATCGAGAGCAGATCCTCCGCGGGGGAGGCTCCTAGCCCGCGCCGAACGAGAGGCCGCATTCCGGACACTCGGTCGCGTCGGCGCCGAGTTCCGTTCCGCAGCCCGGACACGTCTCGCTCTCGCCCCATTCGCCGGCTTCCGCGTCGGGCAGATCCGGCACCTGGGTGCGCGCGAACGCCGCGTCCACGCGCGTGGCCGCCGGACCGTCTTCGGGTCGCACGAAGATGTTGCAGCGGATCGCGCCCATGCCGCGGCTCTGCACGCTCTGATCCTCGCGGCGCGGCAGCTCGACGCGACTCGGGATGCCGGCGTCGGCGAGCGCGTGCGCCAGCCCTTCGATCCACGGCACCTCGGCGTTGCGCAGCGCGACGAGCTGCTCGACCGGCGGCATCTCGAAGACGGGCTCTTCGGCGGGAGCGTCGCTACCGAGCGGCACGTCACAGGCGACGCAGCGCTGCATCGTGTGCACGTACTCCTCGCCGCAGCGGGGACATATTTTCGGCGGCAGTTGCACCATCACGATCCCCCGGCGAGCCAGCGCGCGGTGCACTCCGCGACGTGGCGCCCGTGTGCGCGCGCCCCCCCGGCGACCGCCTCCGCCATGCGCGCCGTGCGCCCACTCGACGATACCGTGACGATCACGATCCGCATGGCCGCGGACGGTAGCGTCACGCGAGCAGGCGGGCGCAGGCGGCGGCGAAGTCGGCTGCGTCGGGACTCTCGGCCTCGATCTCGTCGACGCAAACGCGCGCGGCGTGCAGCAGATGGCGCGGCGCGCCGCTCGTGTCTTCGGCTTCGAGGCCCGCGCCGTACGTGAGATCGCCGCAGAGCGGATGGCCGAGGTGGGCGAGCGTTGCGCGGATCTGATGCAGGAAGCCGGTGCGCGGGCGCACTTCGACGAGCGTCACGTCGGCGCCGTGCGCGAGCGCGCGCCACGCCAGGCTCGTGCGGCGCGATCCGGGCTGCGACGCCGGCACGACGCGCACGAAGGCCGGTCGGTGTCGCGCCACCGCGAGTGCCACGCGCACTTCGCCCTCCCCTTCGAGGCGGCCGCGCACCAGCGCGCGGTAGACCTTCTCGACGCGGTGCGAGCGGAAGGCGTCGCGCAGCCGCTGCCAGGTCGCTTCGTCGCTTCCGAAGAGCACGACGCCCGAGGTGTGGACGTCGAGCCGATGCGCGACGCCGCTGCGCAAGCCGCCTTCGCCGACGCCGTGCACTTCGGGGTGACGTGCGATCAGCGCGTTGAGCAGCGTGCCGGTCTCGTCCGTGCGCAGCGGATGCACCGGCGTACCGGCAGGTTTGTCGAGCGCGAGCCAGCCCGCGCCGCTCGCCAGCACGCTGAGCGGCTGCTCGGGTTCGGCGATCGCGCGGCGCGCGTCGGGCGGCGCGAAGCCCGTCACTTCGACGCGGCGACCGGCCTCGATCGGCGCGGCCTTGTCGCGGCGCTCGAGGGGTCGCCCGTCGAGGCGCACGACGCCCGCTTCGAGCAGCTTCCGCACGCCCGCGCGGCCGATGCCGAGGCGCTCGGCG
>JAGSPS010000342.1 GCA_018262315.1 Deltaproteobacteria bacterium
CGAACGCCCCGCCCCCGCTACTCGCCATTCGTTCTGGAACATCTGCGGCTGAATACGGAAAGCCGCGCGCGGGCGCTCGCTACTTGCTCGCCGCCGCGCTCGGCCGCGCGGCGACGCGGTCGCGCCACGCGTTGAGGTTCTTCAACGCGGGATCGATCGGCTGGCCCACCGTCGCGCCGAAATCGACGAACCCGTAGAGCAGTACGTCCGCGAGCGTGAAGCGATTGCCCACGATCCAGTCGCGCCCCGCGATCTGCGCGTCGAGCCACGCGAGCTTCTCGCGCGCGATCGCCTTCAGATCGTCCGCCGCCTGCGGGATGGTGCGAATGCGGTTCTTGAACAGCGCCAGCCCTTCGGCGTAGCGAAAGCCGTTCGCCATCGGCTCGACGATGTTGAGGTCGATGCGCCGCACCCACATGCGCGTCGCGGCGCGCTCCTCGGGCGTGCTGCCGATCAGCGCCGGCTTCGGGTGCTTCTCTTCGATGTACTCGCAGATCGCGGTGATCTCCGCGAGGAACGAACCGTCGTCGAGTTCGAGACACGGAAGCTGACCGCTCGGGTTCTTCGAGAGATACGGCTCGCGGCGATTCTCGCCGCCGAGCAGGTCCACGGTGACGAGCGGGAGCACCACTCCCTTCTCCGCCAGGAACATGCGCACGACGCGCGGGTTGGGTCCGATGCTGTTGTGAAGTTTCACGGGGCGGGTCTCCTGATTGTTGGGCGACGCATGCGCCGATTAGCACGCCCTTCCCGCACGCGTCTACCATGGCCCGTCGGAAGACGCGTCGGCGTCGATCCCGTCTCGGCCAGCATCATCCGCGGCGCTCGGCGCGTTCCATCCCGCCGTCGAGGTCGGCGAGGCGATCTGCGTGGCGCTCTCTTCGATCCTCGCGGAGCGCGCGATCGCGCGCCGGCTTGACGAAGCCGCGGACAAACCGACCGCAGCGCTAGACTGCGCTCGCCGTGAGCGCCGCCGATCATCCCGACCCGCAGCAGATGCGCGTTCTCGCGCGACTCGCACCCGAGCGAAAGCTCGAGGTGGCGCGCCGCCTGCGCGAGGAAGCGCTGGCGCTCAAGGAAAGCTGGCTGCGCACGCGGCATCCCGACGAAGACGACACAGCGATCCGGCGGCGACTCCGCGCCTGGCAACTCCATGGCCACGCCTGGCTGGATTGAACTCTTCGTGACTCGCCTCGAAGCCGTGGGGCTCTCGTACATGGTGACGGGGTCGGTCGCGTCGATGGTCTACGGCGAGCCGCGCTTGACGCTCGACGTCGACGTCGTGCTCGAACTCCAGATCGACCGCGCGGGCGCGTTCCTCGACGCATTCCCGGAGTCGGCGTTCTACCGACCGCCGCTCGAAGTCGTTCGTGTCGAGGCGGGGCGAGAAGCGCGTGGCCACTTCAACCTGATCCACCACGCGACGGGGATGAAAGCGGACATCTACCTGGCTGCGAGCGATGCACTCCATCGTTGGGGGCTCGCGCATCGGCGGCGCCTCGCGCTCGGCGCCGGCGCGATGTGGGTGGCGCCGCCGGAGTACGTGATCATCCGCAAGTTGGAGTTCTTCCGCGAAGGGGGCTCCGAGAAGCACCTCCGCGACGTGCGCGCGATGCTCGCCGCGGGCCTCGAAGTGGACCGCGACTTCCTCGCTGCGGAGCTGCGCGGCCGGGGCCTCGGGGCGGAGTGGTTGCGAGTCGGCAATCACGCGTGAACGCGCCCACGCGAGGAGTCTGATCCGTGTCGATCCGCCGCGTCTCGCACGTCTGAATCTGCGTCTCCGACCTCGACCTGCGGGTCGCGTTCCTCGAACGCGACGGCCCGCGCATCGAGCTGCTGCACGACCTCGCGCCGGGACACCGCGGCAGCAGCGAAGCACGCCCGACGAACGCGCTCGGACGCACCCACCTCTCGCTGCGCGCCGACGACCTCGCTGCGACGATCGCGGCGTTGGAACAAGCCGGAGTGCGGGTTCTACACACCACGCGGATGTGAAACGCCGAGCACGCGAGTGGCGCGATCTTCGTCGTCGACCCCGACGGCACGCGGATCGAAGTCGTACAGTCGTCCGGCTCACGGCCGCCGGCTGAAGAGCCGGCGCCGGGAGCGCCGCCGCGTGTCCTGGACCCGACATGTTCGAGTCCACCGAGGCGATCGCAGTCTCGCATCGCATGCCCGTGGATTCGCTGTTGGGACTGGTGCATCAGCGCGTTACGTTTCGCCGGTCCACGAACATTTCAAGGGGAGAAGAGCATGGCCGCCAAGAAAACCAGGAAGAGTGCTCGAGCGAAGGGCGCGGGCCGCCGCGCAGGACTGGCGATGTCCCAGGCGGAGAAGGCCGCGTACACCGAGATCAAGCAGGGCGTGAAGCACCTCGAGAAGTCGATCAGCGAGATCACCAAGGGCCTGCGCAAGACCGAGAAGGCGATCGAAGCCGACGCGCGCGCGCGGGTTCGCGCGCTTCGCGCCGACGCGCGAGCGCAGCTCGGCGTGTTGAAGTCGAAGCAGCGCGAAGCCAAGAGCCAACTCAAGCAGGTGTCGGCTGCGGCAGGTGGATCATGGCAGGAGATCAAGCAGTCGGCGGACGCGATCCTCGCCGACGCACGTGCCACCGCCGCGTCGGTCGTCGATCGCCTTCGCGACGCCATCACGCGCTGAGCGGGTGGAGGGCCAGGCCGCCTAGCTCGGAGAAGCGCGCAGGCGCTTGACCGGGTCGTCCGCGACGGGCGACCCGGTCAAGCCCGTGGCCACGCGGATTTCCTGCTCGTCGAGCGACTCCGCTGCGAGCAGCGCGCGCGCGAGCGCGTCGAGCTTGTCGCGATTCGCGGCCAGCAGTCGTTCCGCTTCACGGTGACACTCCTCGACGATGCGGCGGACCTCGCCGTCGATCAGTTCCGACGTCGCATCGCTGTAGGGCCGCTGCTGGAACGCCGGGGGCAGCCCCTCGTCCTGCGGCGCGACGAAGCTGATCGGACCGAGTCGCTCACTCATCCCCCAGCGCAGCACCATGCGCCGCGCGATCTCGGTCACCTGCTGGAGATCGTTCTCGGCGCCCGTCGTCGTGACCCCGTAGACGAGATGCTCGGCGGCGCGGCCGCCGAGCGCGCTGGTGATACGCGCGCGCAGGTAGTCCTCGCCGTAGCTGCTGCGATCGTCGGCGGGAATCTGGTAGGTCGCACCGAGCGCCGTGCCGCGCGGCACGATCGAGACGCGGCGCACCGGATCGCTGCCCGGCACCAGCAGCCCGAGCAGCGCATGTCCCGACTCGTGGTATGCCGTGCGCTCGCGATCGGCGGGGGTCAGCAGGACGTGTCGCGCCGGCCCGAGTGTGATCTTCTGGAGCGCCTCCGCGAAGTCCTCGACGCGGACGGCGTCGGCGGCCTTGCGCGCCGCCAGCAGCGCCGCCTCGTTGACCAGGTTGCGCAGGTCGGCTCCGACCAGACCGGGGGTCTCGGCGGCGATCCGTTCGAGC
Organism: Deltaproteobacteria bacterium; assembly: GCA_018262315.1. Classification (GTDB taxonomy): domain Bacteria; phylum Myxococcota_A; class UBA9160; order UBA9160; family PR03; genus PR03. The sequence goes on from JAGSPS010000342.1 coordinate 3,473, forward strand.
GAGAC
>JAGSPS010000343.1 GCA_018262315.1 Deltaproteobacteria bacterium
CGCAAACGCCTCCGCCTCCCCCGCCGCCGCCGGCGCCGTGCGCACGAGGCGCCGCAGCAGCCCCGCCTCGTCCATCGTGCGCAGCTTCACGTCGGTGAGCGCGAAGAGTCGCCACTCTTCGAGATTGGTGCCGACCAGCAGCGCGACGTCGCGCACCGCACCGGCGCCGACCGCCTCGAGCGGCGCGCGCGGAATCACCGTGCCGTCCACCATCGGCTGGAACGCGAGTCCCTCGACCTGCCGCCAGCTCGTGTCGACCACCTGTGCCTGCGCGTGCAGGATCGTCTCGACGGGGAGCGCGCGCAGCGCGTCGAGCGTCGCGTCCGGCTGCCCGAGCGCGTCGCGAAACAGTTCGGCGATGCGCAGGCCGTTCGCGAGCGGCGACACGTTGTGCGCCGCGCCGCTCTGCAGGATCGCGCGATGGAAGAGCCCGCGCGCCGACGGCGCGCCGAGCAGCGCGCCGATCGACATCGCGCCGGCCGACTCGCCGAAGAGCGTCACGTTCTCCGGGTCGCCACCGAGCTGCGAGGCGTGCTCGCGCACCCACGCGAGCGCCGCGATCTGGTCGAGCAGGCCGAAGTTCGCGCCGATCTCGCCGGCGCCGAGCAACTCGGGCTGCGCGAGGAAGCCGAGCGCGCCGAGCCTGTAGTTCACTGTGATGACCACCGCGTCGCCGCGCCGCGCGAGCGTCGCGCCGTCGAAGAGCGGCAGCGAGCCGGCGCCCGCCGTGAAGGCGCCGCCGTGCAGCCACACCAGCACGGGACGGCGCCGCGCATCGAGTCCCGGCGTCCAGACTTGGAGAGTGAGGCAGTCCTCGTGCTGCGCGAGTGTTTCGAGGCCGAGCATGCGCATCACGAGGCTCGTGTTCTGCGGCGACGCGGGACCGATCACCGCGGCATCGCGCACGTCGCGCCAGGGGTCCTCGCGCATGGGCGGCGCCCAGCGCCGCACTCCGATCGGCGGCGCCGCGAACGGCACGCCGCGGAACACGGCGAGCCCGCCCTCGTCGCGTCCTTCGAGGATTCCGCTGCGCGTTTCGAGTCGCGGTCGCTGGCTCATCCACTCGCGAACCTAGCGTGGGGATCGGCTAGGTTCCGCCGTCCTGCGGAGGAACCCATGACATCAGCCGCCGAGAGCAAGGCGCCTTCGTCGAAGCAACGACCCGTCTGGCGCAACTGGGCCGAAGTGCTGCGCACGCAGAACCTGTCCTCCGAGCACACGATGGACATCGTCTCGCGCTGGCTGCTGATCACCCGCGCCAGCGTGTTCCCGATGACGATCACGTCGGGCGTGCTCGGCGGGCTGCTCGCGGTCGCAGGGCCGACTCCCGCCACCGCCAACTGGTTCTTCCTCGCGCTCGCGCTCTTCGGCCTGGTGCTCGCGCACGCCGCCAACAACATGATCAACGACTACCTCGACCTGGCCAGCGGCGTCGATTCCGCCGAATACGTGCGCGGCCAGTACGCGCCGCATCCGATCTTGAGCGGACTGGTCTCGAAGGGCGGCCTCGTCGCCGCGATCGCCGCGGTCAACCTGGTGGACCTCGCGATCCTCGTCTACCTCGGCGCCGAGCGCGGCCCGCTCGTCTACGGGTTCGCGCTCGCGGGCCTCTTCATCAGCGTCTTCTACGTGGCGCCGCCGCTGAAGCTCAAGCATCACGGCTTCGGCGAACCCGGCGTGTTCCTGGTCTGGGGACCGCTGATGATCGCGGGCACCTACTTCGTCACCACCGGCGCGGCGCCCGCGTGGGTGTTCGCGGCGAGCCTGCCCTACGCGCTACTGGTGACGGTGGTGCTCTTCGGCAAGCACATCGACAAGCTCGAAGCCGACGCCGCGAAGGGCATCCACACGCTGCCAGTCCTATTGGGCGAAGCCCAGGCCCGCTTCGTCGCGCAGGCGCTGATGGTCTCGTTCTTCGTCGTGATGGGCATCCTCGTACTGACCGGCACGCTCGGCGTCTGGACACTCGCGAGTTTCGCCGCGCTGCCGCGCTGCATCGAGGTGATGCGCGTGTTCCGCACGCCGAAGCCCGCCGAGCCGCCGCCCGGTTACCCATTGTGGCCACTCTGGTACGTCGCGTGGGCCTTCCTGCTGACCCGGCGCGCCGGCGTTCTCTTCGCGCTCGGCCTCGTCGCGACTGCCATCTACCCCGTCTTCCTGTAGCTGGCGATGCACGAGGGCAGCCGCCGCGCGATCATCGCCGCGTTTCTCGCCAACCTCGGCATCGCAGTCGCGAAGTTCGTGGCGTTCCTCTTCACCGGTGCCGCGTCGATGCTCGCCGAGACCGTGCACTCGCTCGCCGACACCGGCAACCAGGCGCTGTTGCTGCTCGGCCAGGCGCGCGCGGGCCGCGCCGCGAGCCCCGATCATCCGTTCGGCTACGGACGCGAGCGCTACTTCTGGTCGTTCGTGGTGGCGCTCGTGCTGTTCTCGATGGGATCGCTGTTCGCGATCTACGAGGGCGTCGAGAAGTTGCTTCATCCCCATGCGTTGGTGGCGCCGCAGTGGGCGATCGGCGTGCTGCTGGTGGCGATCGCCCTCGAGGCATGGTCGTTCCGCACCGCGTTCGTCGAGGCGAATGCCGTGCGCGGCGACCAGAACCTGTGGCGATTCATCCGTCGCGCCAAGAGCCCCGAGCTGCCGGTGGTGCTTCTCGAAGACACTGGCGCGCTGCTCGGTCTGGTCTTCGCGCTGCTGGGTGTCGGACTCGCGATCGCAACCGGCAACGCGCGCTTCGACGCGCTCGGTTCGGTCGCGATCGGAGTTCTCCTCGCCTGCATCGCCTTCGTGTTGGCCACCGAGATGAAGAGCCTCCTGATCGGCGAATCGGCAACGCCCGACGTGCAACAGCAGATCCGCGCCGCCATCGAGGGCAGCGCACCCGTCTCGCGCTTGATCCACCTGCGCACCCTGCACCTCGGCCCCGACGAGCTGCTGGTCGGCGCCAAGGTGGAATTCTCGAGCACCCTCGACGTCCCCGGCCTCGCCCGCGCGATCGACGAAGTCGAAGCGCGCGTGCGCGCCGTGGTCTCCGAGGCGCGCGTGATCTACATCGAACCCGACGTCCAGCGTTCGACCTGACCCAGGCGGAAGCGACGCGCATCAAAGCCGGCGTGCTGCAGCGCGTGCCGTTGCCGTTCGGGGTGTCGATCCGTTGCGTGGCGCGGAAGAGGGAGAAGGACCGACGGACACGGTCGGACCACTGATACGATGCGCGCACTTGAGGGGGGTGGCATAAGCGGATCGCGACAAGCGCAGGCTCTCCTTGCCAGAGAAGGTCCTCCTCTCGCGCGCCGCCTAGCGCCACAGAGCCCTCCTATTGCACTCTGGTGTGATCTCGAATCTCCACGAAGGCGGGCCAAGTTCAGATCGTGTCCGGCTAGAACGGGCCATCGATGTCCCCATGCGGACACTTGGCCGCTCGTGACCCTGCCCTCATCTTGACGAGCACCCCGCTCAGTACTGGGAACTCGCC
>JAGSPS010000109.1 GCA_018262315.1 Deltaproteobacteria bacterium
AGAACCTCCCGGTCTACCGCGAGCCGGTGGACTCGACCTTCTACGAGCCAAACGTCATCGTCGCAAGACCGCATCCCGCGATCCGCGCGACTCCGCCCGAGAGCTACGGGCTCGACCGATCCGACCAGCGCGCGGCGGTGCGCCAGGTCCGCCACGTGGTGATGCCGTGGGCGGAGGTGCAGAAGACGCGGCACCCGCTCGCCGCGAGCGGATGCTCCTTCATCTACCATACACCGAAGTATCGTCACGGGGTCCACACGACGCCCGCCGACACCGACATGGTGGCGGTCTTCCTCGGGCCCTTCGGCGATCTGATGCGTCACGACGCGCGCATGCCCTTCGTGACCGAGGGCTACGTCGACATCAACCCGCGCGATGCGCGGGAACTCGGCATCGAGGACGGCGACTACGTCTGGATCGACGGCGATCCGGCGGAGCGCCCGTTCCGCGGCTGGCAGAAGGATCCGGCCTTCGCGGAGGTGGCGCGCGTGATCCTGCGCGCGCGCTACTACCCGGGGACTCCGCGCGGCGTGCTGCGAACGTTCCACAACATGTACGGCTCGACGATCGGTTCGGTGAAGGGAACCAAGGTGCGGCCCGACGGCCTCGCGAAGAGTCCCACCACCGGATACCAGTCGATGTACCGGCGCGGCTCGCACCAGAGCGCAACCCGCGCCTGGCTCAAGCCCACGCTGATGACCGAGACCCTGGCGCGGCGCGACGCCTACGGCCAGGTGATCGGCAAGGGCTTTGCCGCCGACATCCATTGCACCACGGGTGCCCCGCGCGAGGCGTTCGTGCGCATCACCAAGGCGGAAGACGGCGGCGTCGGCGGTGTGGGCAAGTGGCGGCCGGTGGCCCTCGGTTTCCGGCCGGCCAACGAGAACGACGCGCTGAAGCAGTACATCTCGGGCGGATTCGTCCGGACCACGAAGTCCTGAAAGGAAGCCCCCGATGCCGAAGGTCCACAACTGGCAGATCGGCCGCGAGATGGAGTACCCGCACGAGGAGAGCCGTCCCAAGCGGCAGTTCGCGGCCGTCTTCGACACCAACAAGTGCATCGCCTGCCAGAGCTGCTCGCTCGCCTGCAAGGGCGCGTGGACCAGCGGCCATGGGCAGGAGTACATGTTCTGGAACAACGTGGAGTCGAAGCCGTACGGCTTCTTCCCGCTGGGCTGGGACGTCAAGATCCTCGAGAAACTCGGGGTGCGCGACCAGAACGGACCGGTATACGAGGGCCGGACCCTCTTCGAGTCGGCGCCCACTGGGGAGCGCATCCTCGGCTATCTGCCCGAGGAGTCGGATTGGGCCCACGTGAACGTCGGCGAGGACGACTCGGCGGGCGTCGGCATCGACCGCGGCGTCTTCCTCGAGATCCCGCACATGCAGTGGATGTTCTACCTGGCGCGGATCTGCAACCACTGCACGTACCCGGGTTGCGTCGCCGCGTGCCCGCGGCAGTCGATCTACAAGCGGCCCGAGGACGGCGTGGTGCTGATCGACCAGATCCGCTGCCGCGGCTACCGCGAATGCGTGAAGGGCTGTCCGTACAAGAAGACCTTCTACAACCCGGTGTCGCGCGTCTCCGAGAAGTGCATCGCCTGCTATCCGCGCATCGAGAAGGGGCTCATCTCCACCTGCATGGCCGCCTGCATCGGGAAGATCCGCCTCCAGGGCTTCGTGTCGACGCCGAAGGAGGCGCGCGAGGACAACCCGATCGACTACCTGGTGCACGTCCGCAAGATCGCGAAGCCGCTCTATCCCCAGTTCGGCACCGAGCCGAACGTCTATTACATCCCGCCCGTGCACGTGCCGCAGGCATTCCTGGCCCAGATGTTCGGGCACGGCGCGGACGAAGCCGTGACGACCTATCGCGAGATCGCGGGCGACAAGGACCTGCTGGCAGTGCTCACGCTCTTCGGCGCGAGCCCGCTGCTGATCCACCGCTTCCAGCGCGAGGGCGACCTGGCTCTCGGCTTCGACGAAAAGGGGACGGAGGTGGTGAGGGTTCCGCTCTACGAGCCCGCCATCATCCGTCCCTTCCACGACGCGGCTCGTGGTTCGTATCGGCACAACACCACATGAGGTCGAAGATGCGGAAGACGCTGCTCGCTCTCGCCCTGCTCGCGCTTCCCGTCGGAGCCGCCGCCCAGGAACCCGCTGCTCCCGCCGGGCTCGCGATGGGGAAAGTCCCTGGCAAGGGGCCCATTTCCGACATCACCGCCTTCGGGCGGGCGACTCCGTCGAAGGTCGCGCTGCTGCCGCAGGTCGTGACCACGCCGCAGAACGCCGCGCCCGCGACGTCGGCGCTCGACGTGCGGGCCGTTCGCAACGAGGACCACGCTGGATTCCTCCTCGAGTGGGACGACGACACCGCCGACCTGCGCGCGACGGTGGACGGATTCGGCGACATGGTGGCCGTGGGGTTCCCGGTCGCTGCGGGGCCGCTCCCAGCACCGTTCATGGGCAATCCGAACGGCCGGCTACAGATCCTCCAGTGGCGCGCAGACTGGCAGACGGACCTGGAGCGCGGTGCCGTCACCGTGCACGAGCTCTACCCGAATGCCTACGCGGCCGACCTCTACCACGAAGATCACCTGCCGACGGCCGAGGCGCAGGCGTATCGTGGCGCGGTGTCGCTCGGGAACCCGATGAGCGATCGGCACCGCACCTCGAGCGTCCAGGATCTGATGGCCGAGGGGTTCGGCTCACTCACGCCGCGCGCGACGCAGGCTGCGACGGGCAAGGGGCGGAACGATGGACGCCGCTGGCACGTGGTGATCACGCGACCGCTGGCGGCGACGGGGGACTCCGCGGCGAGCCTCGCGGCCGGCACGGCCACGCATGTGGTCTTCGCGGTGTGGAACGGTTCGCACGGCGAGGTGGGTGCGCGCAAGGCGTGGGCGAACTGGGTACCGATGGCGGTGCCCAAGTGAGCCAGGCGGCGGTGCAGGCGGCCCTCGAGCGCGCGCAGGCGTGGCGTGCGATGGCACGCGCCTTCGCAGCGCCGCTCGACACGGTGCAGCTTCACGGGGATCTCGTCGCGCTGCAGAATCGCGCAAGCGGCGCACTCGCGACCGCCCTCGCCGGCGCAGTCGCCGCGCTCGGCAGCGAGCGCGAGGAGGCGCTCGTCGACGCGCATGAGCGGCTCTTTGGCGGGCGCGGTGGTGGGGTGCCCGCGCGCGAGAGCGCCTACGCAGATGCGCGTGTCGTCGCCCCGGTCGAGCTCGCCGACGTGCGTGGCTTCCTGCGGGCTTTCGGTCTCGAGGAGAACGGCGAACTCGCCGACCACGTCGCGACCGAATGCGAGCTCGCATCGGTCCTCGCGCTCAAGGAGGCCTGGGCGGAAGGGCAGGGATGGGACGAGCGTGCGGAGATCACCCGCGGTGCCTACGAGTGCTTCCTCGCCGATCATCTGCTGCGCTGGATTCCCCGCTTTGCAGCGCGCGTCCGCGCGGCGGAGGCTCAGGCCTTCTACGCGGCGGCGGCCGACGCGCTGGCGGCGCTGCTCGCCGAGGAAGGCGAGCGTCTCGGGCTGCCGTCCTTCCACGATCCGACAGCTCCGCTTCTCCCGTCGCCGGCCGACGAGATCGCGTGTGGCGGCTGTGCGAGCGCCGGCAACGCTCCGGAGTTCTGATCGCAGCACGCGCCGGCGAACGCGTCTGCGTCGCTCTCGCCACGAGTCCGGCCAGACCGGCGCTCACCCAGCGTGTGACGAGGGCGGGAACTCCATGACGAAGCTCCGAGTCACTTCCGTGGCCCTGCTCCTCGCGATCCATCTTTCGCCAGCCGGCGCGGGAGCCCAGACTCCTGCTGCCCCGCCGCCGGGTCCGTTCGCGATCCCGAAGCTCGAGATGGAGGGTCCCTTCGGATCGACGATCCGGCTCGAAGTCGCGAACCGCATCCGCGGCGAGTTCGTGGACTGGTTCGCACGGCCCAACAACGCGCCGACGCGGGACAACGACTACGACTTCCTGGGCAACCGCTTCCAGGCCGGGCTCCGCGTCACGCGCGACCCCATTGAACTCTTCGTGCAGTTCCAAGATACGACGGTCTCGAATCTCCCGACGCACGGCATCGGCGTCGGCGCCAGCTACTACGCCAACACGGCCTACTCGACACAGAACGGCGCATTCGTGCGAAACGCGTGGCTCGAGTGGAAGAGTCCGTTCGACGTGGAAGGGCTCTCCGTCAAGGGCGGCCGCCAGCTCTACTCGGATGCGATGGATGCGCCGGCGAAGGATCCGACCCTGCTCTGGGTGCAGACGAATCGGATCGGGCAGCGCCTGCTCGGGCCCTTCGACTACACGCATGCGGGCCGCAGCTTCGATGGCGGCAAGATCGCCTTCGACGCGGCGGACTGGAACGTCACGGCCTTCGGCTTCCGCCCAACGCGCGGCGGCTTCGAGGTGCGCGCCAATGGCGAGATGGACATCACGGTGGCGGGCGCCTCGCTCAACCTGAAGGACTCGCCCGCCGTCGCAGCGTCCGTGGGAAAGACCATCGGCCGACTCTTCTACATCTACTACGGCGACGACCGCGACGTGCTCTTCCTCGACAATCGGCCGCTCGCCCTGCGCCGGGCCGACGTCGGCCGCGCGGCGAACCTGCACACCATCGGCGGCAATGCCTTGCACGTCGAGCCGCTCGGTCCCGGAAACCTGGATGCGATGATCTACGGCATGGCCCAGGTCGGGAACTGGCAGAGCCAGCACCAGCGTTCCTACGCCTGGGGCGCGGAGTTCGGCTATCAGCTCCCCGACGTCTGGGCGACGCCCTGGCTGCGCCTCGGCTTCAACGTCGGATCGGGCGACCGCGATCCGACCGACGACACGCACGGGACGTTCTTCCAGATGCTGCCCACGGCGTGGCTCTATGCACAGTTCCCGTTCTACAACATGATGAACGACCAGGACGCCTTCGCGCAGATCGTGCTGCAACCGCATCCGCGCGTGACGCTGCGCTGGGACATGCTCCACTGGCTGCGCACCACCTCGAGTCGCGACCTCACGTACTTCGGGGGCGGCGCGACGAGCGACTCCGTCTTCGGCTACGGCAACACGGGCACGCCGAGGGAAGGGAGCAGCAGCCTTGCGCTCCTCACTCACGTGATGCTGAGCGTGAAACCGATCGACGCGCTCACCGTCAACCTCTTCTACGCGCACGCCTGGGGGCAGAGCGTGATCAGCGCCAATTACGGAGGCAAGAGCGCCAACTTCGGGTTCGTCGAGATGATCGTCTCGTTCTAGCCGGTGCGGCCGCGTTGGGATCGTGCGGTGGGGACCGCTATCGTCGTTCCCGGCGGGGCCCTTCCACTGCTGAGCCTTTGCTGGACGGAGTGACCGAGATGATCCGCGCCGAGCTGAGCGGCCACTATCGAACCGACGCGCGCTATCCGGCGGCGATGGTGAACGTCACCAATCGATGTAATCTTGCCTGCCGGCATTGCTTCGTGTTCCGCGAGGCGAATCCGAACGAGACGCCGGAGTCGATCCGCGACGAGCTGGGCGACGCCGAGATCCTGGAGACGCTTGCCGCGCTGCGCGACCGCCACGGCATCGTCTCGATGCTGTGGATGGGGGGCGAGCCGCTGCTCAAGCCCCGGCTGCTGGCCGAGGGCATCCGGCTCTTCCCGCGCAACACGATCACCACGAACGGGACGGCGCCGCTCATCGACTTCGGCCCCGGCGTGCTCTACGTCGTGAGTCTCGACGGCCCCGAGGATCTGAACGACGCGATTCGCGGCGAGGGCGTCTTCCGCCGCGTGATCCGCAATCTCGCTTCGCTCCCCGCCGACTTTTCTTCGCCGGTGCAGGTGCAGTGCGTCGTCACGCGACGCAATCAGCACCGTCTCGAGGAGTTGGCCCTGGCGCTGCGCGAGACGCGCGCCGGCTGGATGACGTTCTCGTTCTACGTCCCGCGCGAACGGGATGAGGGCCCCGACGCCTGGGCGACCAACGAGGAGCGCGCCGTGGCGATCCACGAAGTGCTGCGCCTCAAGGCGACGTTTCCGGGCTTCGTCCGCAACACGAACCGCAGCCTCGAGCTGATGCTGGCGCCGCACGCCGCGCGCGTGACGGCAGCCTGCCCCGCCCGCGACGTCGTGCTCCCGCTCTATCTCGAGGGCGACCACTTCACGACGCCGTTCTGCTGTTACGGCAACGACGTCGACTGCGCGCGCTGCGGCGCCTGGATCGTGTTCCACCTGGCCGCGCGCATGGAAGGCACGCCGGCCTCGCGCTGAACGGGTTCGCGATCGGGCCATTGCTACGCGAGCAGCGAGCGCGCGATGGTCTGGAGCTGGATCTCGTTGGTGCCGCCGCCGATCTCGAACATCTTTGCGTCGCGGGCGAGCTTCTCGAGGGGCAGGTCGGCCATGTAGCCGGCGCCGCCGTGGATCTGCACGGCGGCGAGCGCTGCGCGCGTGGCCTGCTCGGCGCAGTAGAGCTTGGCGATCGAGGCGAGGCGCGCGTCGAGGTGGCCCCGTCGCTGTGCCCAGGCGAGCTTCAGCACCAGGTTGCGCGCGTTCTCGAGTGCGATCGCCATCCGCGAGAGCTGGAAGGCGACGCCCTGGAACTCGCCGATCGCCTTGCCGAACTGCCGCCGCGTGCGCGCATGGCGCACCGACTCCTCGACGCAGCGCTCGAGGATGCCGAGGCACATCGCGGGCATCACCGCGCGCTCGAGATTCAGCGTCTCGAGCGCTGCGCCGCCGCGCGCGCGTGGATCGGCCTCGAGCGAACCGACGACATTGCCGAGCGGGACGCGGCAGCCGTCGAGGAAGACGTCGCCGGTGGGCGAGTCGTGCATGCCCATCTTGCGCAGCGGCGGGCCGGTCTCGAGGCCCGGCATGCCGCGCTCGACGACGACCGGGCGCGCCACCGGCTCGCCGCCTTCGCGCGCGACCCGCGCGAAGACCGCGAGCACGTCCGCGTAGGGCGCATTGCTGATGAAGGTCTTGCGCCCATTCAGCAGCCACGCGTCTCCGTCGCGAACGGCCGTGGTGCGCATACCGCCAAACGCGTCGCTGCCGGCCTCGGGTTCCGTCAGCGCCCAGGCGCCGATCTTCTCGAAGCGCAGCACGGGGAGCGCGAAGCGCTCGACGAGCTCGGCGGAGCCGCGCGCGAGGATCGTCATGCCGCAGCCGAGCGTCGCCATCAGCACCATGCCGAAGCCCGGCGAGACCCGGCAGATCTCCTTGAAGAGCACGCTGGTGAGCAGCGGATCGCCCCCGAGCCCGCTGCCCTCGCCGCCGCCGTCGCGCGAGGGTGTCGGCTCCGCCGCGGCATCCGGTCCGCCGAGCAGCCGCGCGAGGCGCCGCTCGGCCATGGCGGAGAGCACGTCGGCGATGCCGAGTTCGCGGGCGAGCCGTTTGAGAAGCGGGTAGGGCAGCAGCTCGCCGCGCTCCATCGCCGGCACCGCCGGCGCGAGTTCGCGTTCGCACCAGCTGCGCACTGCGCTCTCGAAGGCCCCATGCGTGTCGTCCAGCTCGAACACGCTAGAGAGCGCCCGTCGGCGCGTCCTCGGCCATACCGCGCGCGATGCGCGTGGCGAGCGCCATGATCGTGAGCTGCGGATTGAGTCGGCTCGACGAGGGGAACAGGCTCGCGTCGGCCACGTAGACGCCGGAGACGCCGCGCAGCCGGCCGGCCGGATCCACGGCGCTGCGCTTCGCGTCGCCACCCATGCGTGCCGTCCCCATTGGATGGAACGCCATCAGCTCGAAGTCGGAGGCGCGCAACGCGAGGTGTTCGAGCGCCTCGGCCTCCGCGATCGAGCGCAGCACCGGGGCCTGGCGCACGCCCGGGTAGACCTCGCGCGCTCCCGCCGCGAAGTAGATGCGCGAGAGCAGTGAGAGCGCGCGCCGCATGCGCTGCACGTCGCCCGCGTTCATCCGGTACCAGGGCAGCGATCGCCCGCCGAAGCGGCGGATGCGACCTTCGCTGGTGTCGCTGATGAGGGCGCCGAAGGACGCCATCCGGCTGACCGCCGCCATGCGGTCCTCGTGTTCTGCGCCCGCGCCCGGGAGCGTCGGCGCGAGCAGCTGGGGCGGCACCCAGATCCCCTGCAGCACGATGCCCTCGGCCTCGAAGTCGCGCACTTGCAGGCTCTGCGGCACGCCTTCCCACGAGCGCACCGGCTCGTCGAAGAGCGCGGCGACGCGCGAGGCGGGATGCAGCCGCAGGTGAAGCCCGATCTCGGAACCGCGCGGCGCGAGTCCGCTCGCCGCGAGCAGCCCCGGCGTTAGGAGCGCGCCGGCGGCCACGACAACCCGCGCGGCGCGCACCCGCAGCGGTCCGATCGGCTGGCCGCGCGCGCCGAGGCGCGTCGCGACGACGCCCGCCGCGCGACCGCCTTCGACGAGCACACGCTCGACGCGCGTGCAGGTCCGCAGTCGCGCACCCGCGGCGAGCGCGCGCGGAACGTAGGAGACGTCGGTCGACTGCTTCGCATGGCGCGGGCAGCCGAAGGCGCAGACGCCCGTACCCCGACAGCCGACGGCGTTGCGCGAGAGCGGCGTCGCGTGAAAGCCGAGCGCCTCGGCTCCGCGCCGCACCAATCGCGCGCCCGGGCCGAGCAGCTCTTCGGGCACCGGTGCGACGCCGAGCGCCTTCTCGACGCGCGCGTACTCGTTTTCGAGACCGCCTCGCGCGAGCGCCGGGATGCCGAACTCGCCTTCCCAGCGCTCCAGCACCTCCTCGGGCGCGCGCCAGCAGGTGCCCGAATTGATCGTCGTGGTGCCGCCCACCGTGCAGCCGATCGGAACCGTGATGACCGTGTTGCCGACCGTGCCGCTCATGCCGCCGTCTCGGTAGAGCGCGCCGATGCGGGTGAGCGGCGGCGCGCCGGCGGGCACGCGGTCCGGGTGGTCGCCCTCCTCGAGCAGCAGCACGTCGACGCCGGCCTCGGCGAGTTCGCAGGCGACGACGGCGCCGCCCGCGCCACTGCCAATCACGACCACCTCGGCGCGTTCCTCGATCTCGCCCGGCCGCTCCGCTGCGGTGTTCATCGGGCAACCTCCACCGCGCCGTCGAGCGGCACGCGCTCGAGCGGATCCTGGTAGCCGATCGCGCGCAGCACCTCCGGGCGGCCGTAGACATGCGTGAGTGTCACCAGCTTGAGGACGGCGAGCGCCTGCCGGCGCGGCCAGAGGCGCGAATCCTCCCAGGCCTTCAGCACGCGCACG
>JAGSPS010000110.1 GCA_018262315.1 Deltaproteobacteria bacterium
TCAGCAGCGCCACCGTCACCAGCAGCGTCAACGTCTCGTCGCCCGCCGGGAGCTGCACCTGGCGGCGGATGCTCTCGCGGACGCCGGCTCGCAGGTCTTCGCGCAGCTCGCGCACCACCGAGAGCTGCTCGGGTTCGCGCAGCACCTCGTCCCAGGAGCGGCCCACGAGCCCGACGCCGGGCGGGATGCTGAGCAACCGCTGGGCGGCGGGATTGATGGTGTGGACGCGCCCCTCGGCGTCGAGCGAGACGACGCCCGCGCCGATGTTGCGCAGCACCACCTCGATGTAGCGACGGCGTCGCTCCAGCTCGGCGTTGGTGCGTTCGAGACCGTCGCGCGCGTCGCGCAAGTCGCGGGTCATGCGGTTGAAGGAACGCACCAGGAAGCCGACTTCGTCGTCGGAATGCGGATCGACCTGCACGTCGAGGTTGCCGCGCGCCACTTCGGCGGTGCCTTCGGCGAGCGCGCGGATCGGCGTCGAGACGCCCTTGGCGATGCGGAATCCCCACCAGATCGCGAAGAGCACCACGACCAGCGAGAACAGCAGCAGTTCGAGCTGGTAGAGGCGCTCGATGCGCCCGGCGTGGGGCTGGAGGCGGCGGTACTCGTCGTGCGCCGCGCGGATCTGCGCGAGCTTCTGGGTCAGCGAGAAGGGCACGAAGTGGTTCACCACCACCGCGCCGACTGCTTCCTTCTCCTTGAAGCTCGACCCGATCGGCACAGCGACGCGGATCACCGAGCCACCGACGACTTCCTCGACGCGCGTGGTCGCGTTGCCCGCCAGCGCCGACGAGACCAGATCGCTGTCGGGACGCGAGAAGTTCGCGGCCGGGATGTCGGGGTTCACCGCGACGACCAGCGCTTCACCGGTCGTGCTGAAGACCTCGACGACGCCGAGGTGATAGTCGCGCTGCCGGTCCTGCACGAAGCTGGAGAGCGCCTCGCCCTCCTCTTCGCGCAGCAGCCGCTTCTCGGTCACCTGGTCCGCGATGCGGTGTGCGAAAAAGGACGCGTCGTCGGCGGCCGACTGGTAGTAGGCGTCGGCGACTTGCCGGCTCTCGTCGAGCGTGCGGTCGATCTGCAAGCTGAACCAGGTGTCGATCGAGTTGCCGATGATCGACGACGAGACCAGGAAGAGCACGACGGTGGGCACCGTCGCGATCAGCGCGAAGGCCAACACGAACTTGAGGTTCAGGTGCGATCCGAGCGCGCCGCGCCGGCGCTCGAAGACCAGCTTCACCAGATTGCGCGCGACCAGGTAGATGAGCAGGAAGACCAGGAAGACGTTCAGCGCGTTGAGGAACAGGAAGAGCGCCGAGTCGCCGACCGGCAGCGCGCCGCGCGGCGCCGACGCCCACTGCTGCCCGATCGCAATGATCGCAATCGCCACCAGCACGAGGGACGACAGCCACAGCTCGCGGCGCCGCCGGCGGTGCTCCGCGGCGGGCACACCGAGCGGTTCGGTCCCACCGAGCGCCGTCGTCCATTTCCCCAGGCGGGACTCCGGCTGGGACTCGGGTTCGGTCGCGTGCTGGATCGGGGTCGGGTCCGAGGACATGAGCGAAGCCTCGCGGGGGCCCGAATCTGACGCGGAAAGTATCGAAGCGCCCCCTGGGCGGCCAACCGAACCGCGCTTCGGGGCAAATCCGCGATCAAGCGGAGGCCTCGCCGCGACGATGGGTAGCGAGGATCAGTTGCCCACCTGCTGCGCGCGAGAGGACCGTGACGCCCAACCCGACCCGTCCCACCGACCCTGCCGGCCCGGGGAATCGCCGGATGCTTCGCGAGCGTTTCGAGGCTGACCCGAGCGATCGCGCGGCCTTCGAGCTCCTCGAGGAGCAGCTCTTTCTCGCCGGCGAGTGGGGCGAACTGGTGCCGCTCTACGAAGCGCACCACGCCGCCAGCGCCACGAACCGTGCGCCCGCCGAACAGGCGCGCCTGCTGTTTCGGATGGGGCAGGCGATCGAGGAGGGCCTGCGCGATCCCGCCCGCGCCGCGGCGACGTATCGCAGCGCTCTCGAACTCGACCCCGCCTTCGTGCCGGCGCTCCGGCGCCTGCGCGGCCTCTGTCTCGCGACCGCGCGCTTCGTCGAGTCCATCGACCTCGCCCTACGCGAGGCCCGTCTCGCTCCGCATCCGGAACCGGCCGCGTCTCTCGTCGAGATCGGCGAGCGGGCACTCGCCGCCGGCGATGCCACGGCCGCGATCCAGAGCTTCGAGCGCGCGCTCGACTTCCGCGCCGACGAGCCCCGCGCGCTCGCCGGTCTGGCGCGCGGGCTCGAGAGCGCGGGGCGGCTCAACGAAGCCGTCGCGGCGTGGGAACGCGCGGCGACCCGGCGCTCCGGCGCCGCGCGCAGTGACGCGATCCGCGCGCTCGGCGCGCTGCTCGCGGGTCCGCTCGCCGACGGCGAACGAGCCCTCCAGCACTTCCAGCGCGCCTGCGACGAAGAACCCGGCGCCGCCGAATGGCTCGAGGCGCTGTTCGCGCTGCTGGTGAAGCTCGAGCGCTTCGAAGCCGCCGCCGCGCTGGGCGCGCGGCGACTCGATTGCAACACCGATCCGGGTCAGCGCGTGGCGATCGCGCTCGAGACCGGCCGCATCCACCTCGACCGCCTCGCGGCGCCCGCCGAAGCGCGCGTCTGGTTCGAGCGCGCCGCGGAATCGAGTCAGGACGGCACCGCGCACCTCGCGCTCGCCGAAGCCGCCGGCCGCCTCGGCGACGCCGGCGACCGCGCCTACCACCTCGAACGCGCGATGGAACTCGGCGCCGAGATCCCCGCCTGGTCCGATCTCGGCCTGGGCGATCCGAGCGACACGGCGGCGTCGCTCGAAGCCGTGCGCAGCGCCGCGAGCGAACGACCCGACGACGCGAACGCGCTCGAAGCGCTGGCCGCCGCGCTCGCAGAAAGCGGTCGCCACGCGGAGCGCATCGAGGTTCTCGAGCGACGCGCCGCGCTGCCCGCGACCGAGGCCGACGAGCGCGCCGAGCTGTGGCTCGAAATCGGCGAGATCCACGAACACCAACTCGACGACGCGCACGCCGCAGCGCTGGCCTATCGCCATGCGCTCGAAGCGGATCCGGAGCGCGCGCTCGGCGACGGTGCCCTCGAAACCGTTCTGAGACGCATCGACCGTCTCGGCGAGCTGGCCGACGCACTGGCCCCCGCGATCGCCGCCGCTGCGCCGCCCCGGCGCTCCGCCTTGCTGTGTCGCCTCGGCGCGATCGACCTCGAGCGCGGCGACGACACGGCGGCCGCCGAGCGCTTCGCACTCGCGCTCCGCTCCGATCCCAACTCCGCGCGCGCCCGCAGTGGACTGTTGCGCGCCGCGGAGGCGATCGGCGACGACAAGACCATCTTCGACCTCTACGCGCGCGAAGCGACGCGCTGTGACCTCGAGCGGCTCGCCGAACTGGGCCGCGAAGCGCTGCGGCGCAGCGCGACGAGCGACGATCCCGACGCCGCCGTGCTGGTCGTGCAGCGCTGGGCCGAGCGCGCGGGCACCCGCGAGGCGCAGGAGGCGCTCGTCGCACTCTTCGAGGAGAGCGGACGCACCGAGGAACTGGTCGCCGCACTCGAACAGCTCGACGGCGCGCTCGACGGCGCCGAGCGCGCCGCCAATCGCCGCCGGCTCGGCTATCTGCACGCCGCGGAGGGCCGCCTCGATGATGCGATCGACGCCTGGCGCGAGGCGCTGCGCCACGACGCGGGCGATCTCGCGTCGCTCGAAGCGCTCGCCGAGGCGCTCGTCGAATCCCACCGGGAAGGCGAGCTGTTGGCGCTCTGCGACGCGCTCGGGGACGACGTGCTGCTCGCGCCTCACGTCGAGGTGTTGCGCGCACGGGCGCTCGAGCGCGCCGGTCGGCTTTCCGAAGCGGCGGCCCGCTTTCGGGCGCTGCGCGCCGCCGGCGCCGTCGACGACGAGTCGCTCGCCGGCCTCGAGCGCACTGCCCGTGCACTCGGCGACCCCGCGAGTCTCTCCGATGCACTCGCCGGACGCGCCGCACGCGCGGCCGATCCCGGGGTCCGGGAGCGCTGCTTGCTCGAACGCGCCGAACTGCTCGACGTGGAGCTCGAGCGTGGGGCCGAAGCGGCCGCCGCCTACGCGGAACTCGCGGACGGCGCGGGCGATGCGTCGATCCGCGCCGCGGCCACGCAGCGCCTCGACGCCCTGCTCGAACGCAGCGGCCACTTCGCCGAACTCTGCGAGCGCCTCGCCGCCCGTCTCGAGTCCAGCGCGCCGCTGGACGCCGCGGCGCTTCACGAGCGCATCGCCGAACTCGCGGAAGCACGACTCGGCGATCCCGCGCGCGCGCGACGCCATCTCGAAGCGGGGGTCGCCCTCGATCCCTCCCGCGCGGCTGCCTGGCGCCGGCTCGCGTCGCTCTGCGACGAGGAAGCCGAGGCGCCCGCGCTGGTGGCGGCACTCGAAGGCGAACTCGCCTGCGCGCCGTCGCGCGAGCGCGCACTCGCACTCCACTTGCAGATCGCGCGGATCGCGCGCACTCGCTTCCTCGACGAAGCGCGCGCCGAAGCACAGCTGCGCGCCGCGCTCGCAATCGATCCCGGCCACAGCGAGGCGAATGCGCTGCTGGCCGAGCGACTCGAAGCCGCCGCGCGCTGGACGGAGCTGGCTGCGCTGCTCGGCGCCCGCCTCGAAGCGACTCCGCCGGCCGCGCCCGAAGAGCGCACCGCGCTGCGCCTGCAACTCGCCCGCGTGTTCGTGCATCACACGGAGCAGCCCGAGCAGGCGCTCGCTCCGCTCGACGCCGCGCGCGCCGAGATGGGCGCGGTGGCGGCGATCGCGGAACCGCTCGCCCAGCTGCTCGCCCAGCTCGGTCGCAACGACGAACTCGCTTCGCTCTGCGCCGCCGCCGCGGAGCGAGCGGCCGGCCCGGCCGAAGCCGCAGACTGGTGGACCCGCGCGGGTGACGCCTGCTGCCGCATCCCCGACGACGCCCGCGCCGCAGACTGCTGTCGGCACGCACTGGCGCTGAACGCCGGCGCCGAAACGGCGCGGCGGGCACTGATCGAAATTCTGCGCCGAAGCGGCGACGCCGCCGAACTCGTCGCCATCCTCGAAGCCGAAGTGCAGCGGTCCGAGCGCGACTCCGCGTCCGCCCGCGTCGAGATCGCCGAACTGTGGGAGCTGCAGGGCCAACCGGAGCGCGCCTGCGCGCACTGGGTGCGCGCCGCCGAACACGCTCCCGACGACGCCAGCTTGCGTGAGCGCGCGCTCGCTTGCGCGCTCGCCGTCGGTCGCCACGAGCAAGCGGCGCTGCTGCTGCGCGCAGCGGCCTGCGACCCGCGCAGCCGCGACCGCGCCGCGCTGTGGCGACGCTGTGGCGAACTCTTCGCAGCGACGCGACCCGACGAGGCCGCGCTCGCCTGGGACGAATCGCTCGCGATCGAGCGCGCCCAGCCCGATCTCCGCCGCGCGCGGCGGGAGCTGCTCGAGTCGTTGGGTCGCCACGGCGAGGCGCTCGCGGAACTCGAGGTGGAGATCGAGAGCGCATCCCCCGCAGCGCGTGCCGAACTCGCCGCGCATGGCGCCGATCTCGCCGCGCAACACCAGGGAGCTTCGGCGGCGGCACCCTGGCTCGCGCGACTCGAAGCCGAAGCGCTCGAGGACGCCGACCTCTGGATCGCCATCGCGCGCCTGCATCGCCAGGCTGGCAGCGCCGACGCGCAGGAACGCGCACTCGCCCGTGCGGCGGGTCTCTCCGCGGATCGCGCCAACCGCGCCGCACTGCACCGCGAGCGCGCTGCGCTGCTCGAGACATCCCCGGCAACGCGTGGCCGCGCGCTCGCCGCGCTCGAAGCTGCACGCGCCCAGGATCCCGCGCATCCGGATGTGCTGGAGCGGCTCGACCGGCACTACACGGAGACCGCGCGCTTCCGCGACCTGCTCGGCGTGCTCGAGGCGCGCATGCTTGTTGCGCGCGGAGTCATGCGCGGCGAGCTGCAACGGCGCGCCGCGTGCTGCGCCGAGGCGCTCGGCGAGCTGAGCGTGGCGGCAGAGCTGTGGCGCGGCGCGGTCGCAAACCTGCAGAGCGCGCCCGAACGGCGCCGCGCCCTTCTGTCGAGTGCCGTCGATGCGCAGTGCCGTGCGCAGTGCGTGGACGCCTTCGTCGAGCTGGCGGAAGAGGAGTTGCCCGCCGCCACCGGCGCCCGGCGCGTGACACTGCTCCGCGATCTCGCGCGAAGCCTGCGCGACGCGCTCGGCCAGCCGGCGCGCGCGCTGGTGCATCTGCGCGCGCTCGTAGCCGACGCGGCGAGCGACGCGCGCGACCGCAGCGAACTCTTCGCCACGCTGCGCGCCACACGCGCCCACGGCGAACTCGCGCGACAGCTCGCCGCGCACCTGCGCGCCCATCCCGACGACGCCGCGGGCTGGCGCGAACTGGCAGAGTTGCGCGAAGAACCGCTGTTCGACCCGGCGGGCGCCGCGGAAGCGTGGCGGGCGTTGGCCGCGTTGGAGCCGCATTCGCGCGCCGCGCTCGCAGGTCTGCGGCGCAGCGCCGAGCGCATCGGGGATGCGGCCGAAGTGGCCCGCGTGCTGGTGTGCGAGATCGAGATCGGCGCGCACGAGCCGGCCGGTCTGTGGCGACGACTCGCCCGCGTGCGCCTCGACGAACTGGGCGACGTCGCGGGCGCCGAACATGCCTTCGCCGCCGCGCGCGCCGCCGATCCGCGCGATCTCGCTTCGCTGCGTGAGCTCGCACGGCTCGCCGAAGCGCGCGAAGACTGGAACACCGCGATCGAGCGCTATGCCGAGGAAATCGTCCAGCTCGGTGACACCGACCCCGCGCGCACGCACGCGCTGTGGCTGCGCATCGCCGATCGTGCGGCCGGCCCGGCGGGCGATCTCTCGCGCGCGGCCGAAGCGTTCGAGCGCGCCGACGCCATCGATTCGCTCGGCAGCGCGCCGTTGGCCGCGTGGGCTGGCGTGCTGCGCGAACTGGGCCTCGAGGAGCGCTGGCGCACGGTGTTCGCAGCATTCTGTGATCATCCCGACGCCAAGGCCGATGCGCGCGATCACCTCGCGTTGGCGCAGTCGCTCGCGGAGGCGGGCGCCTTCGAAGAAGCGGCCCGGCGCCTCGCGCCGGTCTTTGCACGCGAGCCGGAGAACGCATCGGCCTGGGCGCTCTCGGCGCGCCTTCGCGAAGCGGCCGGCGACGCCGAGGGCGCCACGGTCGCCTGGACGCGCGCCGCCGAGGGCAGCAGCGGACTCGAAGCTGCGCGCGCCTGGCGCCTGGCCGCCGCATCGTGGGAGGCGTCGGACCCGGAGCGCGCACTCGGATTGCTCGGCCGAGCGGTCGAGACGTTCCCGAGCTTCGCGCCGGCACAGGCAGCCCTGGCGATCGCGGCGGAGCGGACCGGACGCCATGACGCGGCGATGCGCGCCGCATCGAACGCGCTGGGCGGAGATGCGCTCAGCGCACCGCTCACGCGCGAGGAACGCCTCGCGGCGGCGCTCGCGGGTACGCGCTCCGCCTACGCGATGGCGCGTTGGTCTTCTGCATGGGATCTCGCAGGCGAAGTGCTCGCGCTCGCACCCGAGAACGCCGACGGCAGCCTGGCCCGCGGCGTTGCGGCCTTCCACCTGGGCTCCCCGGCAACCTGCTGCCGCGATCTCGAGAGCTGGCTCGCGACGTCACCGGCCGAGTCGTTGCGCCCGCGGCCCCTGACCGTACTCGCCGGCGCACTCGCGGCGCAGGGCGACGTCGCCGGCGCACTCGCGCGCTACGACGAAGCGCTCGCGCTCGATGCGGCGCAGGGCGAAGCGCACGCCGGTCGCAGCGCGCTCTTCGAACGCCAGGGCGAGCTGGCGAAGGCCGCCGTCGCCTTCGCGGAATGGGCCCAGCACACGCCGCAGGACGCGTCGCGCGCGGATCGCTTCGTGCGCGCGGCGCGACTCGGACGGCTCGCAGCCGACGACGCGCTGGCCGTCGAAGCCTGGTTGTGCGCGGCGCTCGAGGCGCAACCGGCACACGCGACCGCCTGGCTGGACCTCACCGAGTGGCTCGCCGAAGCGGGCCGCGACGAGGACGCCTTCCGTGCGGCGAGCGAAGGCGCCGCGTGCGTCGACGTTCCGCAGGTGACCGCCGCACTCGAACTTCGCCGCGCCCGCGAACTCGAAGCGCGCGGCGACGAGAGTTCCGCGTGCCGCTCCTATCAGCGCGCCGCGAAGCTCGACGCGGACGCCGTCGAAGCTGCTTTCTCCGCTGCGCGCCTGCTGCGCCGCGCCGGCGCCTGGTGCGAGGCGGCCGAGTGCCTGGGCGACTTCGCCGACCGACACCGCGACGCCAGCGCGCGCGCCGAGTTGCTGATCGAGCGGGGCCGCCTGCTCGCGGGGCCGCTCGAAGACGTGCCGGGCGCCCTTTCCGCCTACCGCCGCGCCCGTGCACTCGCCCCCGATCGGCTCGACGTGCGCGAAGCGCTCGGCGCGCTGCTCGCGCAGCTGCCCGATTCGCGGGATGCTGCAAAGGAGGAACTCTGCGCGGTGTTGCGCGCCGAGTCGCTGAGTGTGACCGCGCTGCGGCGCCTGGCCCAACTCCTGCGCGCTTGCGGTCGGGAGCGAGAAGCCGCGGGCGGCATGGCGCTGCTCCGCGCGCTCGGCGCGACGGCACCCGGCGAGCGATCCGCCGCGCCCGAGACGCTCGGCTTCGCGATCTCCGGTGAACGGCTCGCAGCTGCGAGCGACGAAGCGATGCGCGACGCGATCCTCACCGTCGCGGGCGACTGGGCGGAGGCGCTGCCCCACACGGAGGACGCGCCGGCGCGCAGCGATGCCCCCGACGCGGCGATCGCGCACGTGCAGACGGCCTGGAAGGCCGCGCAGCGCGTCGTCGGAGGACCGGCGCTCGCGGCGCTCGCGCCCGAAACGTTCGCCCGCGGCGCCGAAGCTCTCGTCCGCACGGCGCTTGGAACCGCCTCGTCGCTGGCGGCGTCGCGGGACGCATTGGCGGTCGCCGAGCGCTTCAGCGGGCGCGCGATCCGGCGCCTGCGACGCGCGCTTGCCGCCATCGACGCCGCGACGCTGCAGCGCTTCGACTTCGACGCCTGGACGGCCGCGCTGCGCGGCCTCGCGCTGGCTTGCGCCGTGGACCGCTGTGACGGCGACCTGCGCGCCGCGCTGCTCTGTGCCCAGTCCGCGGAGTCGCCTGCCAGCACCTCGCTC